>CALQNE010000219.1 GCA_943331855.1 Bordetella parapertussis | reverse complement strand
TATGCCTTTATCGCGTATTTTTTCTATGCAAGTTCCTGATTTCGACGTGCTACCAGATGATATCCGTGTCGATTTGCAGGCTTTGATGGATAGTTTGTCTGAGCCCTCCCGGGCCTTGATAACGTTGGCCGCTGTTGATCCGGATCGTGCAATTGATGACTATGTTCATCACTTTGATTTTGCGCACCATCAGATTCAAACTTGTTTAAGTGAGCTTACTTCGTCTGGCTTAGTTGCACCCCGTGCTGGTGGCGGTTTTCAATTCCGAGATATGGCGACCGCTCAGGCGATCAATAAACTGAGTGTTGAATTTCCGGTGGTTGGAGTGATGAGTTGATTCGATGGTTTATTTGTTTTCTTCTGTTCATGCCGGCTTTATGTCTGGCTGATCTTGATGCTAATAAATCAGTCAAGCCTGCTTCTAAAGTATTAGTACTAGGCATTCATGGTCAGATTTCTAAAAAAGTTCTAGAGTCTGTAAGAGCAACGGTTGGCCAAGTGCAAGGTGATCCTGAGCCTGCAGGGTTAATTGTGTTGTTGGATTCTCCTGGAGGAGATGGTATTGCTGCAATGAAGATAGGGCGTTTATTACGTAAGGCAAATGCACATGTTTTTGTAACTGGTCAATGCGCAAGCGCGTGCATTTTCGTATTGGCGAGTGGAGTTGTGCGTGGGGCGCCAGCATATTCTGTGGGAATTCATCGAGGACGCATAACAATCAGCGACTCGAATGCAAAAATTCTAAAAGAAGTTGACGTGAAAGAAGATCCTGAGGCACAAAAAATGTTGGAGAGTTTTGAGCGTAACGCGTCTTCATATTTTGCCGAAATGGGAATGCCTTCAGACTTGTTTCGTGCAATGCAAGCTCATCAGCTTAAGGGGGTTTATCGTTTAAGCGGTCGTGAGGTTATTTTTTACGGCTTAAGTGGATTTGATGGAGATTATTTAAATAAAAGAACTGTTTTGTTCCAAAGCAAAAATGGCGCAAGCCGAATGGATTCTGAGGAGTTAGTTCGACGCACAGGTAAAGTTGCCTCAAGATGTGCAGAATTTGATAACAAACATAACGAGTTTATCGAGTGCTACAAAAATGTACTGCGAGATCCTTACTTAAACTAATTCGCTTAGCTCTAGCGCCAATGTATTTAACTTTCGGCTTGATCCGTTGATTAATAATTTAAATCGATTTTTTCTTAATAAATTTGCCCCGTTCCTAAATTTTGGAGCGAGGGCTTTTCTGTTTGTCGTTGTGGTCAGCACTCATGCCGCGGTCCCTGATGAGATGAAATCGCTTATCGAAAAGCAACGTCCCAAAGAAGCCTATGATCTTGGTATGAAGCATCCTGAGCTTCTCGGTGACCCGTTGTTTGACTACGTTTTCGGTGTTGCTGCGGTAGATTCAGGTCGGGTATCGCTTGGCGTACTCGCGCTTGAGCGCGTTTTACTGGATAACCCTGGTGATGATCTGGCACGTCTCGAGTTAGCGCGTGCTTATTTTGCTCTGGGTGAATATCAGAGATCTCGTGAAGAATTTAATGCGGTTAAGCGAAATCAGCCTCCTGCGAGTGTTGTGAACACTGTGAACCTCTATCTGGATGAGATTAAACGTAAAGAAGGGTTGTATCGGATTCAATATCGGGCGTATGGAGAGCTTGGTGGCGGCTACAACAGCAATGTTAACGTTGCGACCTCCGTTGGCTCAATCTATTTGCCAAGTATTGGCTCATTGAGTCTCTCACCGGACGCCAGACCCAAACCATCATCGTTTGGCTTTGCTGGGCTAGGAGGTGGGATTACAGTTCCTATCGATACGAATATCTGGGGATTTTTGGATGTCAATGCGAGTACTCAGAAATATTCTCAGGCAGAGGGCTACAACCTTGCCGGGGCCAATGCTACGACAGGTTTGAAATTCGTTGATGGTAAAAACGAATACAAAATCGCAGCGTTTGGTAGCCTGGCGCAGATTGATCAGACTCCGGTGCCAAACGCAGCGGGTGGTGCGGTGGAGTATGTTCGACAGTTACCCGCTACGCAATCTTTGGTCGCTGTGTTGAGCTCTGTAAAACTGGCCTATCCGACAGAGTATTCTGCCTACAACTCCACTCTCAATGTTGCAACACTAGGGTATCGAAAAGGCTTTCCAACTGCAAAGTGGCAGCCAGTGATTGATGTGACTGCTAATTTAGGTCAACAAAATAATACGAGTAATAGGCCTGATCTAGGGCGTAATATTTTGGGCGCTAATGTCCAGCTGAGTTTTTTACCAAAAGCGGATTTTGGTGTGTCGATGGGCGTCGGTTATACAAAAAGTAGCTATGGCGGCTCAGACTTTCTATTTGAAACGAATCGCTCTGATAATCTCTTTTCAGCGAATGCGGTTTTTCAATACAAGCTGTCTAAACAGTTAACTGCGCGCGCCGAACTCACTTATTACACCAATCAATCGAACCTTGATCTCTATGGCTACAACCAATGGACTGGTGCTGTGAAATTGCGGTATAGCTATGATTCACAATAAGGATCGCCCCATGTTCTTGAGTCGCTCTTTTAAGCAAATTGCAATGCGCCTCTGCTTTTTGATACTAGCGTCATTTAACTTTACCAATGTGCTAGCTCAGCCTGCTGCGTCCACACCTACTTTGGGCTCTACACAGTCTAAAGATGCAGGGCGTGTTCTGATGTCAATTGGCGATGTAAAAATTTCGCGGCAAGGTCAGATCATCGCAGTTGTGCGAGGAACCATCGTTGAGTCGGGTGATTCTGTCACTACGGGCGTCGCCAGTAACGTACAGTTTCGTATGATTGACGGTGCGGTCATTGCCTTACGCGCACAGACCGAATTTAAAATTGACGAGTATTCTTACAACGGTAAGGAAGACGGCTCAGAAAAGGCGATGCTGAGCTTAGTGAAGGGCGGTGTACGGGCGGTGACTGGTGTCATCGGTCACGAGAATAAAGATAACTTGCAGGTCAATGCTGTTGTAGCAACAGTTGGTATTCGTGGCACTGGATTTAATTTAAATTATTGTCAGGATAGTTGCCTGAATTTGGATAAATCTCAAGCTAAGAATGGCTTGTATGCAGGCGTATTTGAGGGAAAAATTAGTGTCAAAAATGCGTCCGCCGAGGGCGTGCTAGGTGTCAATCAGTTTTTCTATGTGGCGAATCAGAACTCAAGCCCTGTGCGCTTACTTCAACCGCCAACGTTTTTACCTGATCCTCTGGCGGGACAGAGATCGGCACCGCGCGGTAAAAAAGCCTCAATTCCTAGTCTGACAGTAGCGGTGGATGCACCTGCAGGTTTACCGTCTAATGAGGTAGTGATCCCTCCGTTAAGCTCTTTGCCAACTATCGGACAAATCGCTATTCCAGTACCACCATATCTGGGGGCTGCGACGTCTAATCCGTTTGCGCCCTTAGTCTGGTACAACCTTCCTGCGCAAGGCGATGGCAATGCACCAAGCAGTGCAGCGGGGTTTGCGTACTATCTGCAAAAAGCAGAAACTTGGCCGCAGGGCCCTGTGGGTGTTGATGGATTGCCTCCTCATAATGTATTTTCAGACTCAAATCCGCGTGCGGGTCCTGCGTCACCTAACGGTATGGCGATCACGACTTCTGGCTCTGGGCAATCCTCTTATGTCAGTCAAATCAATCTAAGCAACCCCCCGTATTTTGTGAGTGGTACTTCGTTGTCCATGATCTACTCGATAGGGACTGCACGTCAGATCGAGGGTGGAAACTTTGGTGGTGTTGTCTCCTGGGGACGCTGGGCGGATGGCGATGTACAGCAAATTGCTGGATATAACGCCGGTAGTAGTTTTAATGTTCCGTTGGATTCAGGGTTTCATTACATCGTTGGTGAGTGGACCAATGCGGTGAGCTTGAATTCTCTGGCTGCCACAAATAGTGTTTTAAGTTTTAATTTGATTGGTGGAACGACGCCTACTGCCGTGGGAGCTTCTCTTGGAACCTGGCTGATTAGTTCGGGGAATATGACCGCTGATTTTGCCAGCAGGGCGATTAACGGAAATCTTGGTTTATATAATAATCAGCCTGCAGGTTATGCTTTTTACAACATGGCTTTTAATGGAGGACTATCTACTACGTCTCCGAGTAACAACGTGACAGGAACCGTTAGCAAGGTGAGTGGGTCGCTTGCCTTGTGTGCTACGGGTTGTCCCAGCGCTGGAAATATTGTCTTTTACGGTAATGCCACACCTGCACAAGCAGCTGGTTTTTCATATAACTTTAGTACTGGTTCTAATATCGTTCAGGGCGTAGCAGCGTTTAAACGATAATCTCTATCATTTGCCCTTCGCTATTTAACTAAAGTTATAGAACAAATGTCCGGATTGTTGTTTGTGGTCGAGCTCAGTATCCTCACAGTGTAAGAGTCCTATTTTGGATTCTTGATTCACTAGGTTGAGGCATTACATGGCAGACGCAAACACTTCAAGTGCACAGCAATCGCAAGATGCGCAATCGCTTGATAATCTGACCTCTTTGCAACAGCCTTCGGCAGCGGAGCAGTCCACCGCTACGCAGAACAGTACTGCAAGAGCGGATGCGCCAGTAAGCACAAATAATGTAGGCGCACAAGATGGCCCTAGCCTTTATAACGCAACGCTAGAGCCCACCAACTCTGTGGACGAGCAAACTGCTGCTGGCTCGGAATCCCAGCTTGTCAATCAAAACGTGGCTGGTGCTGGTGCTAATAGCGGTGCTGATGGCGTTGCGGGTGCAGAGTTAACTGTTACTGTTTCTGACGGCGGTCCTGCTGCTACCGATGGTGAGGTTGGTAGTGGTGCTGGCGGTGCGGCAGCAGTATTCAATGGCCCACCAACAGGAGCTTCTCCTTTTGGTGGTGCGACTCCAGTAGCGACCCCGCCCGTCACGCCGGTGGCGAATACTGAGTTAACTCCACCATCCTCTGTCCCTGCGCCAACAACTATTCCAAATTTTCCATTTGATGCTTCGCCCTTTGGTGAGACGGTTGAAGAAAACACGACGCGACTAACCTCTGGCGTTCCGGATGCTCTTTTTCCACCAATTATCTTAGCGGCCTCACCCCCACTTTTCGCAGCCGTTGCGAAGCCCCTTGGTGTGCTGACGATCACGGGCGCCGCGGATGCGATGACCGAAGATAGGTTGGTTTTAGATGGCCAGTTAATTGTCAAGGGCTCGGTCTCGAGCACGGACTCTGTTACAGGCGAGAGTAGTCTCTTTGTATCCGCTAACTCGCTAGAGATGACAAGCCAGAGCGAGTTGGGTGTGACAACCGATGGTTCTCCGCTTGGGACCTTAAAGCTCAACCCAGATGGCACATACGAGTTCACGGTATCGAACGACGATGTGCAGTTTCTGGGCGAGGGCGACAGTATTGTTCAGACCTATACCGTGACGTCAGTAGATGGGAGTGCGACTGGCACGATTGTGATCACGATTGATGGCACTAATGATGTGCCTGTGATTGCGGCTGCGACCGATGCGGTGAAAGAAGATGTGTTAGTTGAAAAAGGCCAGTTGACGGTAACGGGTTCAATCACGAGCACGGATGCTGATCAGGGTGAGAGTAATCGCTTTGTGTCATCTGATCTGTTGGAGATGACAAGCCAGAGCGAGACGGGTGTGACCACAACTGGTGCTGAACTTGGTACCTTAAAGCTTGACGCAGGCGGTGGCTACGAGTTCACGGTCTCGAACGACGATGTGCAGTTCTTGGGCGAGGGCGACAGTATCGTTCAGACCTACACCGTGACGTCAGAAGATGGGAGTGCGACTGGCACAATCGTGATTACGATTAACGGCACCAATGATGTGCCGACAATCACGGGCGCTACGAATGCGGTCACTGAAGATAAGGATCCTATAGCAGGCCAGCTAAAGGCGACGGGTTTAGTCACGAGCATCGATGCTGACCAGGGCGAAAGTAATCGCTTTCAGTCATCCGACTCATTAGCGATGACTGCGCATACTGAGACGGGTGTAGATCCAGTGGGTCACGCCCTGGGTACGCT
>CALQNE010000218.1 GCA_943331855.1 Bordetella parapertussis | reverse complement strand
GCGCACCGGATCTAACAAACGCATTGCAGCACTTGCGGGCACCTCGGCAACACTGTGGCGACGGGAAATCAAAAGTCCGCCGACCACCAGATAAATCATCGCCAGAAAAACAAACGCCCAACGCCAACCCACGGTGTCAGCAAACACCCCACCCAACAACTGGCCAATGGCAATTCCAGAGATCGAACCCAGTAAATATCTCGCAAGCGTCGCCTGTCGCTGTTCGTAAGGGACATGATCGCCAATCCAGGCCATTGATAATGGAATGATCCCCGCTGCTGTCGCGCCCGAAATAAAGCGCCCCAGTTCGAGAATACCAAGCGTCGGCGCACAGGCCACCAACAGACTACCGGCCGCGCAACCAAACGTCGCCAACGACAACACGAAAAACTTACCGTATCGATCACCGACCGGACCATAAAAAAATTGCATGACGCCATAAGCAATCGAAAAGTACGTGACCGCACTTGAGGCTTGCGCCGTACGCACACCAAACTCACTGGCCAGCACAGGCAATAAGGGGTCGCAAATGCGAAATGCGCTAGAGCTTGCAAAAGCCGCCAGTGCCAGCAAGATAATGACCGGCATGGTCGAAGTAGAGGTGCTCGGCAGTGGCTGCGATGTCATGAAGCGTAAATTCTTTGAAGCGTATTGAAAGTCATTTACGCACCGAGTGGCTGCGTCTGTCTACTTATTTCAGCGAAAGTACGCGATCGAGATTTGCTGCAAACCGGTTGGCCTCCTGAAAGCCAACCACCCGCACGTCTTTTCGTTCGCGCCCACCCGATTCAAAAAAAATGATGCCTGGTGGACCAAAGAGTTTGAAGCGCTTGAGCAGCGCGCGATCTTCTGGATTATTTGCAGTCACATCGGCTTGCAGCAAAAGCAACTGACTCATCCGCTGCGCAACGTTGGGCTTCGTAAAGGTAAAAGACTCCATCTCTTTACACGAGACGCACCAGTCTGCATAAAAATCGAGCATCACTGGGCGCGTCGCCCGAGCGAGTTCAGTTTCTAGTTCGGCGATTGAGCGAATACGCTTGAACTGCACATGCGCGCTGTCCGAGGACAAAGCCGCTTGCGTACGCGGTTCAGTGACAGTCGACCGATCACTTGCCTGACCTAGCAATATATTTTTTGCGGGCGTCACGGCAGCAGCGGCACTTGAAACGCCCGGATTTTTATCAAGCGTCGCAGCGACGGAAGGACTTGCCCCTGCGTTGTTACCCGCAAGGTGCGACAAGGGCTGCAACAACGAACGGCCACCGCTCGCAAGCCCGATTAGCCAAATTAAACACAGCAAGGTCAACAACATCCCAAGTGTTTTACGCAATAAGCCGCCGAACCCCGCTTCAGTGCCAAGCGGCTCAAAGGTGCGTAACAACACGGCCGAAAACAACGCCAAAATTGCCCAACCAAGAACCTGTACCCATGTTGGCAACATCGGCGTGATCATCCACCAGGCTGTCGCAAACAAGAGTACGCCAAAAAACTGTTTCACCCCTTCCATCCAGGTGCCCGTGCGTGGCATCAGTTTCCCAGCCGAAGCGCCCATTAATAACAAGGGGACACCCATCCCCCAGGCCATCGCAAACAATGCCAAGCCACCCAGCAGCACATCGCCCGTTTGCGAAATGTAGAGCAGGGCGCCTGCAAGGGGCGCCGCCACACAGGGGCCCACGATTAACGCAGACAACGCGCCCATCAAGGCTGCGGCACCAACACGGCCACCCAAAATAGAATTGTTTTTAACAGTCAGTTTGGTTTGGATGCTAGAGGGCATTTGAAACGTAAACACGTCAAACATCGAGAGCGCCAAGGTTGCAAGCAGCAAGGCAAACAACGCCAATACCCAGGGCGTCTGCAACCAGGCGGCCAACCCCGCACCACTTAACCCTGCCGCCACGCCAAGCGCCGTATAAACGACTGACATGCCACTTACATAGGCCACAGCTAGCAGCGTTCCGCGGGCACGCGACACGTGATGCTGCTCACCTACTAGCAGCACAGACAAAATGGGCACCATCGGTAGCACGCAGGGTGTCAGGGCTAACAACAAACCTAATACAAAAAACAGCAACACGATTTCGAGCAAACCCGTCGAGGACAAGAGCTCGGCCAAGGTCAAATCATTTTCAGCAAACACAAGCTCACGCCACTGCCCGTCAAGCAAGCGATCGAAAAGGCTTTGGGCGGTGGGGGCGATCAGCGTGTAGCCGGCGGTATTTGCCTGCGTACTCAAGACCACGAAAAAATCCATGGGGGGGTAACATAAGCCCGCGCTCGCACAACCCTGCCCAGTCAGTTTGATTTTGAGTGGTTGACCTGCCGCGTTTGGTGGTGCCTGTGGGGAAGCTGAGAGAGGGAGAAGGATTTCGATATCTTTAAAATACAGTTCCATCTCTTTGTTAAAAGTTGGATCGTGTTTGATCTGTCCCTTCGGGAAAGTTGGCTCGCCTAGCTTGAGCGCTGAGGTCTCAGCAACAAATTCAAAGCGCTCGCGGTACATGTAATAGCCCGCGGCGATTTTGAACTTAAGGCTAAGTGTGTTTTTTTCTGCGCCGACAACTTCGGCCCGCAATACAAAGGCCTTTTCCGGATCCAGAAAGCCATCATCGGCCGCCTGCGCGAGCGGGGCGCCTAGCATGCTCAATGCCATCACAAGCATTCGAACAAATGCTGGCATCATTCCAAAGCGGCTTAACAATTGCTTCAACCTAGCGCCTTAGTTGTATTTTGCTGCACCCACTCGAGGTAGGGTGAATGCCCGCCCACCGTGGGCACTAACAAGGCCTCTGGTAGCTCATAAGGGTGAAGCGCGATCAGTCGCTCAACTAACAACGCTTGCCGTGCAACGGTTGTTTTGATCATCACTGGGATCTCTTCGGATTCGTGCATCGTTGACTCCCACTCGTAAAGCGACAATACGGGAGTTCCAATATTAATGCACGCGGCCAAGCCTTCGGCCAACAACTGTCGGGCAATCGTTTTTGCACACTCTAGATCTGGGGCATGTGTCAATACAAGCACCACGTCGTTTTGTTGCATTTGACCGCCCTCTTTTGTAGGTCTGAAAGACAAAAAAGCCTCGATGAAGAGGCTTTTTTATTTTATTCAGACGAGTATTTATTCGGCTGAGGCTTCAACCACTTCATCAGCTACGATTGGACGATCGACCAGCTCCATGAATGCCATGGGTGCATTGTCGCCTTGACGGAAACCCATTTTCAACACCCGGGTGTAACCGCCATTACGCGCTGCGTAACGTGGGCCGATTTCGGCAAAGAGCTTCAACACGATTTCACGATCGCGCAAACGAGCAAACGCAAGGCGCTTGTTCGCCAACGATGGGGTTTTGCCCATGGTGATCAGTGGTTCGACGATACGGCGTAACTCTTTTGCTTTTGGCAAAGTCGTTTTAATCGCTTCGTGCGTTAACAATGCAACTGCCATGTTGCGAAACATCGCAAGACGGTGGCTGCTAGTGCGGTTTAGTTTACGTAGACCGTGGCCGTGGCGCATGGTTATATCCTTATTGAATCTATTAAGAGTATTTCTACTCGTAGGGTTTCAGCTCTTCTATCAGCAGAACCTGCGCTAGGCACGTTCTGTTGCGGGCCGGTTATAAAATTTAGGTGCTACTTACTAATACTTAAGGACGCTCAAGACCCATTGGAGGCCAGTTGTCTAACTTCATCCCTAAAGTCAGGCCACGTGCAGCCAACACTTCTTTAATTTCGTTCAGCGACTTACGACCCAGATTAGGTGTCTTCAACAACTCATTCTCAGAGCGCTGAATCAAGTCACCGATGTAATAAATATTTTCGGCTTTCAGGCAGTTAGCTGAACGCACGGTCAACTCAAGATCATCGACTGGACGCAACAAGACTGGATCGATCTGCGGCGTACCACGGTTTGGTGCTTCGTAAGAATCGCCAGCACCTTCAAGCGCTGCGAATACAGAGATTTGATCCATCAAGATACGTGCTGACTGACGAACAGCCTCTTCAGGACTGATCACGCCATTTGTTTCAACATCAAGCACAAGCTTGTCTAGATCGGTACGCTGTTCAACGCGGGCATTCTCAACGGAGTAGCTCACACGACGCACTGGGCTAAATGATGCATCTAAAACGATACGACCAATCGTGTGGGCACGATCATCAATCAGTGCACGCACGTTGCCAGGAACATAGCCACGACCTTTTTCTACCTTGACATGCATTTCAAGCTTACCGTTTTCGGTCAGCGTCGCAATCACATGATTAGGATTCACGATTTCAACATCGTGTGGCAATTCGATATCTGACGCGAGTACTGGGCCTGCGCCTTGCTTGCGCAAGACCAAGGTGAGCTCATCGCGGCTGTGCAATTTAAAGACCACACCTTTCAAATTCAACAGAATATCAACAACGTCTTCACGTACACCAGGAATCGTTGAGTATTCGTGCACAACGCCTGTGATTTGCACTTCGGTCGGCGCATAGCCCGTCATCGAAGAAAGCAAAATGCGGCGCAGCGCGTTACCTAGAGTATGGCCATAGCCACGCTCGAAAGGCTCCATGATGATTTTTGCATGGTGTGTGCCGACTGGTTCGACTTCAATCGAACGGGGCTTTAGAAAACTTTGTGACATTTGTACGATTCCTTTTCAATACCCTCGGCTCATTACACCGATAAGGCTGATGGATAGACAGTGCTCGAAAACTAAAATCTCAACAGACTTGCAACGTTTAGTTGCAAGTCTGATTGATGATTAACGTGAATACAATTCAACAACCATTGATTCATTAATATCGCGTGCGACGTCAGCGCGATCAGGGGCCTGTTTGAAGGTGCCCACTAATTTAACTGTATCGACTTCAACCCATTGTGGAATGCCGTTACCAGTGGCCAGCACCAGTGACTCGGCAATACGCGCTTGGCCTTTGGCTTTTTCGCGAATCCCAATAATGTCACCAGCTTTGATGATCATTGAAGGGATGTCTGCTGTGTGGCCATTTAACTGAATCGCACGATGTGCAACCAATTGACGGGCCTCAGCACGCGTTGAGCCAAAGCCCATGCGATACACAACGTTATCAAGACGCGACTCAAGCAATTGGATCAGCTGCTCGCCGGTATTACCCTTGCGACGCTCGGCTTCAGCAAAATACTTGCGAAACTGCTTTTCAAGCACGCCATACATACGCTTGAGCTTTTGCTTTTCGCGCAGCTGCAGACCGTAGTCAGATGTACGAGCACCCGATGTGCGACCGTGTTGTCCAGGCTTGGAGTCAAGTTTGCACTTTGACTCAAGCGAGCGACGGGCGCTTTTCAGAAACAGATCAATACCCTCGCGGCGCGAGAGTTTGCATTTAGGACCAGTGTAACGGGCCATGTAGCTTCTCCTTAGATGCGACGACGCTTGGGTGGACGGCAGCCGTTGTGCGGTACGGGCGTGATATCGGCAATGCTCGAAATCTTGATGCCCAACGCATTCAACGCACGCACTGAAGATTCGCGACCTGGGCCTGGGCCCTTGATACGAACTTCGAGCGTCTTGATGCCGTATTCAATGGCCACTTTGCCGGCCGTTTCTGCAGCAACCTGCGCTGCGAACGGAGTCGACTTACGTGAACCCTTAAAGCCAGCACCACCTGACGTCGCCCACGACAGAGCATTGCCCTGACGATCGGTGATGGTGATGATAGTGTTATTAAAGGATGCGTGAACGTGCGCAATGCCGTCCGACACATTCTTTTTAACCTTTTTGCGAACGCGAGCTGCGCCGCCGGCAGAAGCTTTAGCCATCTTCTAATCCTTATTATTTCTTCAAACTTGCAGCAGCGCGACGCGGGCCCTTGCGGGTGCGAGCGTTGGTGCGAGTACGTTGACCGCGCACGGGCAAGCCGCGCTTGTGGCGCATGCCACGATAAGTACCCAGATCGATCAATCGCTTGATCGAGAGCTGCACTTCGCGACGCAGATCGCCCTCAACCGAGAACACACCTACGTGTTCACGAATGCGTTCGAGTTCTGCATCGTT
>CALQNE010000217.1 GCA_943331855.1 Bordetella parapertussis | reverse complement strand
GTCGTAACCTGGTGAATCCATAAACACAAAACCTGGCTCTGTAATACGCTCGGCGTACTCGTACACTTGTTGCAAGGGTGTGCTGCCGCCCTTCATGGCCGAGCCCAACGATTTTTCAAAGATGTTGGCTAAGCCACCCGCTTGATTACCGGGCGCCACCACGCCATTGAACTGACCGTTTTGTCCACGTGTGTAGTCTTCCCACCAGGCTATTCGGTCTAGTAATTTTTGACCCACCTCAGCGCTGACTGCACGGCGTGTCAGCATATGTTCGACGCCATGAATCTCGGGCGTCTCTGACAAAATCGCAGTACCACCATGACGCACCAAAATATCCATCGCTGCGCCAAGCGCCGGGTTGGCGGTGATGCCTGAGAAGCCATCCGAGCCACCGCACTCAAGACCAATCTTAATGTGGCTGGCGCTAACAGGTTCACGTTTAATCGCATTGGCCCGCGGCAACATCGACTGGACTGCAGCCACGCCTGCCTCAATCGTGGCACGTGTACCACCCTCTTCTTGCATCACCAAGGTATGCAGCGTGTCAGATTTTTCAAGGCCTTGTGAAGCCACTAAGTCGGCAACCTGATTGCGTTCGCAGCCAAGCCCAACAATCAACACGCCCGCCAAATTTGGGTGGGTAGCGTAACCCGCCAACGTACGGCGCAATACATCAAAATGCAGGCTTGGCGTCGACATCCCACAACCGGTCGTTTGCGCAAACGCCACCACGCCATCTACATTGGGATAGGCGGCCAAGCGTTCTGGCGTGAACCAATCCGCGATGCGCCGGATTGCAGTCGATGAGCAATTAACCGACGACATAATTCCGATAAAGTTGCGCGTGGCAACGCGTCCATCTGCACGCACAATTCCCATGAAGCTGGCACGCTGCTCAACAGGCACATACTGAACCGGCACGACATCGCGGCCGAAATCATGTTGATGTTGAAACTCGGCCAAGGCGATATTGTGGCTATGCACGTGTTCGCCAGGTTCAATATCACGCGTCGCGACACCAATGGGCGTGTCGTACTTCAACACGATTTCGTTCGCGGCGATTTTACGGGCTGCGATCTTATGGCCGGCGGGTACTTGCGCCCTCACCTTGATACTTGTGCCGTCAGCGTTAACCGTTGCGCCAAGCGTTAAAGGTTCGCGTGCAATGAGTACGTTGTCTTTAGGATGAAGACGAATTAGCGCAGCGCCCACAGTCTTAACCCTCAAGCAGCTTTTTAAGCTGTAGTTTCTCAATCAAGATGGTTTCTTTTTTATAGTTTTCGATGACGTATTGTCGATACTGTGCCGGATCTAAAAAGATCACAGGGGCATCGATTTTTTCGCAAGCGGCTTTGAATTCAGAGCTGTTAACCGCGACAGCTACCGCAGCCGCGAGCTTTTTCTCAATCGCCGGTTCTAAGCCTGCAGGTGCGACAACACCGTTTGGTGCATCGTTGACTACGCCAAAACCCAATTCTTTAAGCGTTGGGACCTCCTTGAAACGTGGCAGACGTTCTGCACCCCAGGTGGCTAACAAGAGAAGTTTCTTGGCTTCAACCAGTGCAGACCATGAGCTTGAGTCCGCCAACATATCGACTTGACCGCCTAACAAACCTTGCAGCGCCGGTGCGCCACCCTTGTAGGGCACATGCCTGAGCTTGATGCCTGCAGCTAGCGCAAACTCTTCCATCCCCACGTGCGTTTGTCCGCCAATGCCTGACGTCGAGTACGTCAGCTTGTCAGGATTCGCTTTCGCAAACGTCACCATCTCAAGCAGGTTTTTAAACGGAGAATCTGGTTGAACCACAATCCCGAATGTTTGCGCCGAGGCCATCGCTAAAAAACTGTAGTCTTTGAGCGGATCGATTTGCACCATCCCTAACTGCGCAAAACGCGTCACAGAAATCGCGAGCTGTCCGATGGTATAGCCATCCGGCTTGGCAGAGGCCAGGGCTTTTGCGCCGATCATGCCCGCAGCTCCTACCCTGTTTTCAACCACAACAGGCTGACCTAATTCGCGCGAGACAACTTGTGCGAGGACGCGCATCGTCACATCAGCGGTGCCGCCGGCGGGCCACGGGCAAACAAAAGTAATGGCGCGATTCGGGTACGAGGTGCCTTGCGCAAAGGCAGCGGGCAGCGCCGCACTGACTGCCACACCCAGCGTACCTAAAACCAATTGACGCCGATTGATACGGCCAGATGCTTGTGTCATCGTTGTCTCTTTTTTTTATTTATATTAGGTTGCCACTCTTGCGTGGTGGCTGACCTTTACCGACAAATTATTTTGCCAAAATCTTGCTAATCGCCTCACCCATATCATGCGTGTGCGCCTTGCCACCCAAGTCAGGCGTATGCGGCCCAGTCACCAAGATTTCTTCGATCGCTTTGACGATTGCATTATGTGCGTCGAGGTAAGGCTTTTGATTCGCTTCAGGTAGACCCAGGCCAAGATACTCAAGCATCAACGCGCCGGACCAGATCATTGCAACTGGATTGGCAATTTTTTTACCGTAAATATCAGGTGCCGAACCATGAACAGGTTCAAACAGCGAAGGAAACTTACGATCGGGATTCAGGTTAGCCGAAGGTGCTAAGCCAATCGTACCGGTACAGGCTGGGCCCAAATCCGACAAAATATCGCCAAACAAATTCGACGCGACCACCACATCAAAGCGATCAGGTTGCAACACAAAACGTGCCGACAAAATATCAATATGCTGTTTGTCGGTGGTGATGCCAGGATAGTCTTTGCCGACCTCGGCAGCCCGCTCATCCCAATACGGCATGCTGATCGCAATACCGTTAGATTTTGTTGCAATAGTCACATGCTTGCGCTTGCGACGTGAGGCTAATTCAAACGCAAACCGCAACACGCGGTCGCAACCAATGCGCGTAAAGATTGATTCTTGCAACACGATCTCGCGATCGGTGCCTTCAAACATCTTGCCGCCTACGGCCGAGTACTCGCCTTCGGTGTTTTCGCGTACGACAAAAAAGTCGATATCGCCTGGTTTGCGATTGGCCAAGGGGCATGGCACACCCTCGAACAAACGAACCGGACGCAAGTTAATGTATTGATCAAACTCACGGCGAAACTTCAACAATGAACCGTATAGCGAAGTGTGATCCGCCACAATTGCAGGCCAACCCACAGCGCCAAAATAGATGGCATCACATTCAATAAGATGTGATTTCCAGTCGTCGGGCATCATTTGCCCGGTTTTGGCGTAATAATCGCAAGAGGCCCAGTCAAAATGGCGAAACTCAAGATTTAAGCCAAATTTCTTGGACGCGGTTTCTAAGACCCGCAAGCCCTCAGGCATCACTTCTTTACCAATACCATCACCTGGCAGTACTGCAATCTTAAATGGGCGGCTCATGCGCTAGATCCTCGAGTAAAAGTAACCGTGATCTTAGCCTTTTTTGCCTTTTGATTATTGCTTTGAGGGGGTGTGGCACGATATTGCAGCGCAATACTTTAGACTAACGCTTGTTTATACTTAAATTGACGAGAAATTCATCATGAATCACCCTTCCTCTGGTCAAAAGCAAGCTTTAGCTGTGCGTCAAGTTGAGCAGGTCTTGCCTGGCCGCCCGACTCATGACGGTGCCGGGGTGAAGCTGCTGCGGGTGTATTCGTATTCTCCCGAGCTCAATCTCGATCCCTTTTTAATGCTCGATGAATTCGCGACAGATGAAGCATCGGATTACATCGGCGGGTTTCCTGATCACCCTCATCGCGGCTTTGAAACCGTGACCTATATGCTGGATGGCCGGATGCTACACCAAGACCACATGGGTAATCGAGGCGATCTTGGCCCAGGTGATGTGCAGTGGATGACAGCCGGTCGCGGGGTGATTCACTCTGAAATGCCACAACAGACTGAGGGGCGCATGCACGGATTTCAATTGTGGATTAACTTGCCGTCTGGTGAAAAAATGTGCCCACCGGCCTATCGTGACATCCCCTCGCCGAGCATGCCGATGGTTGATTTGTTAGATGGCTCTGGCACCGTCAAAGTCATTGCAGGTACGTACAGTAATGGCTTGGATCCGATTTCAGGCCCGTTGCAAGGGATGACCACCGCACCCAAGATGTTTGATGTACAAATGGGTGCACACGGCCAGTTTCTTGAACCCCTTACACCTGGGCATACTGCGTTTGTTTATGTGTATGAAGGCGAAGCACTCGTTGGCGATGAGCGCCTTGGCGCACGCCATCTTGCGGTGTTAGGTGACGGCGACTGTGTACAAGTCACCAGCCTTGAAGGAGATACACGCTTTTTAGTTTTGTCGGCTGCACCCATTGGCGAGCCAGTGGTGCAATATGGGCCATTTGTCATGAATACGCGTGAAGAGATTGAGCAAGCCGTGCGTGATTATCAGACTGGTAAATTTTAATTTTTTTTGACAACAACGTTATAAAAGGAAAATTCTAAATGAAACTCTACGGACTCCCAGGCGCCTGTTCTTTGGTTGATCACATCGCCTTGCAATGGGTGGGCAAGCCTTTCGAATATATCTCAGTCGCCCGTGATGCTTTAAAAGTAGCACCCTATATCAACATCAGCCCCTTGGGCGCAGTGCCTGCGATTGATGATGCGGGTTTTACCTTGACGCAAAATATTGCCATCCTTGAATACTTGGCCGAAAAAAATCCTGAAGCCAAACTGCTAGGCGGTGACTCGCTCAAGGCACGCTCTGAGGCGCGTCGTTGGTTAGGCTTGCTGAATTCTGATGTACACAAAACCTTCAGCATGATTTTTGGTGCTGCCCGTCTAGTGGCTGACAAGCCTGCGCAAGACGAGCTTGCTGCGTCGGCCTCTGCACGGGTTCGGGATATGTATATCGTCGCAGACAAACACCTAGCCGGACGCAATTGGCTGTCAGACGGTCGCTCTGTTGCCGATGCCTACTTGTACGTGACAACACGTTGGGCAAAAGCCAAAAACGTTGATTTGTCAGGCATGCCAAACCTTGATGCACATTTTCAGCGGATGAGCGCTGACCCTGCGGTCAAAGCGGCTTTGGCGGCGGAAGGCTTGCAATAAATTATGCGTTGTGCTCGACCGAAACGCGCTTATGGCGGGCAATGTGTCAGCCAGTGCCGCGCAATATCTTCGCGTCGAGCAAACCATACCGGCAGCGCTTTGAGCGCTTTGATCAAATTGATCAGGCCTGCAATCCGCCCAGGCCGCCCAATGATCCTCGTATGCAAACCAATCGTCAGCATGCGGGGCGCATCCACGCCCTCTTGCATTAACGTACGCACTGCATCCATCGTGTAATCACAAAAGTGTTGCCCCAACACTAAATCATGATTCACAAAAAAACGCATGTCGTTGGTGTCAAAACCATAGGGCAAAACCAAATGCGGTTTTCCGGATACTGTCAGGTAATACGGCAAATCGTCGTTATAGGCATCGCTGTCATATAAAAATCCACCGTGCTCAACGAGCAAAGTACGCGTGTTCACTGACGCTGATGACTTTGTGTGCCAACCTACTGGGGCTTTACCTGATACGTTGATAAAGCTTTGCACGCACTGTGCGATGAGTGCGCGCTCTGCTTCAAGCGCCATGCCTGCATGGGCTTCCCAGCGCCAACCGTGGCAACATAACTCATCGCCTCTGGCCAGCGCCTTCTCTGCCACCCAAGGTGTTGCAAGCAAGCCGCGCGCGCAAGCATTCAAGGTGATGGGTATATTTGCTGCTTCAAAGGCTTTCATAATGCGCCAGTAGCCTGCCCGGGCACCATATTCGAAGTGGCTTTCCATACATAAATCTGGCGAACCTTCGATACGGTTACGCACTTCGTGGGTGTCTTCGTTATACGGATCACCCGAGGTTACTGAAAATTCTGCGCCCTCTTCGATATTTAAAACGAACGAGATCGCCAACGGCGAATTACCCGGCCATTTGACTGCAGGGGGTGTGGGGCCGTAGCCGTAAAAGTCTCTCATGACATCGCTTTCTTATTCTTTAAACCGCGCTGGATACGTGCCGGCAGGTAGTGCCATTTGTAAGCTACGT
>CALQNE010000216.1 GCA_943331855.1 Bordetella parapertussis | reverse complement strand
AATCTCAACGCCAACCCAAACCTACTGACCGAGATTGGACAAGAGGGGCATGGCAAGGCGCTTTAGTTGGCTTAGCGCCTAAGCGTAAGAAGCAACTGCAGATCTTGCCAGGCTGCAGCTTTGTCTGCCGGGTGGTTTAACAAGTGACCCGTGTGATAACTCACTACAAGCGGAATCCGTTGCCCTGCAATATCAAGCTGATGAATGCGCCCTCGCAAATTTTGCAAGGGCTCTTCAGTGTTTAACAGCGACTGCGCCGCCACACGACCGAGCGCCAAAATACTGAAGGGGCGCACCAGTTCAAACTGACGCAACAGATAAGGCCGGCAGGCCGCGATTTCGTCAGGGCGCGGTAAACGATTACCGGGCGGACGACACTTCACCACATTGGCCAAGTAGACGTCGCGCGTTCGCGCACTATTGATGGTGGCCAACATCTGATCAAGTAGTAGACCGGATTCAGCCATGAAGGGCAGCCCTTTACGATCTTCTTGCTCGCCCGGACCATCACCGATCACCATAATCGCGGGCTGCGTCATTCCTTGTCCCATGACGACTTGTGCGCGCTCGCGGCACAGTCCACAAGTCTGGCAAGCGCTCGCCGCCGCAGTAAGCGCCTGAAGATCTGACGCAGCGTCGGCCGCAGCTGAAGTCAGTGCCGTCAACGCGGCAATGCTCACGGCACTCATGGGTGCAGCAGCCTGAGTGTGTTTAGCGCCAGCCGGTCGCGGCACCGCACGTACGGGTGCCGACGCAGAAGGACGCGTTTCTGACTCTGCAGCATCTGCGACAGGTGCGATCTCAACGCTTTGCTCGACACTGGGCGAGACCCGTTCGGCCGGCCTCGCGACAATAGCCGCCGGCGGCACAATTGCTCGAGCATCCCCAGGGATCCAAGGTTTGTCGATCCCGAGCTCGTGCAGCCACGCCAGCTGTAAGGCTGTGTATTGCATCGTCTTTGGATCAGGGGTGGGTGTCATACCGTGACAGTTTTTTAAGATTGGTCAAAGTTTTTTTTCAAAATAAAGGCGTGTTCACGACCGCCCCTACCTGCAGGATAGTAATCGCGACGCACGCCAATGTGCTTAAAACCCTCGTGGGCATAAAAAGCGAGGGCTGCGGCGTTTGAAGGGCGTACTTCAAGCAATAACCCTTCGGCATTACGCGCCTGCGCACTACGAGAAATCTGTGCCAACAACTGGCGTGCATGCCCCCGGCGCTGATACGCCTGAGCAACCGCGATCACCAAGATATGCGCAACATCGGGTGCCATCATTGCAATACAAAATCCCACTAATTCTGATTTTTCGCGCAAGATCCACGCCTCGTAGCCTGCATCGAGCGCGTCTGCAAAATTTTTAAGTGTCCAGGGAAACGACTGAACAGCGCGCTCAAGTTCAAGCACCTCGGGAAGGTCTGCAACCGTCATGGGCACCAAGGCCGCCAGACCCGCCTGCGAGGCGCGCGGATTTCCACCCTGACCTGTGGCACGTTCAGACACCGTAAACGCCACACGGTCGCGCAAATAGAGCGGTGCGGCATGTTCGGGCAAGACCGTTTGCCCGGCATGCCAGGCTCTAAGTGCCAAGCTCGCAACCGACGTTGCGGTGGGTCGCGCTTGAAGGTCGTCAAGCCGCCACTCAGTCGGTAAACCAGCCTGAGCACCCGCTAAACGCCAACCCTCGCCCACAAAACACACACCCAGGTCTGCAGCCGTGCCGGCCTGCCAAAGGGCCTGTCGCTCTGCAATAAAAGCCGGCAATAGCGCCGCGGACAATAAGACCGGCGGTTGACGCACGACCAGCCCTTGATCAGCATCATCCACATACGCTGCGAAATACACTTCATCCATACGCGCATCAAGCGCAGCGAGAATCAGGTGCTGCGCATGCCGTGCGGCCGCCTGAAACGCAATCGCGGCCAGTGCGCCGATTGGAATAAGCGGCAGTTGCAGTGCGAGGCCCATGCCCTGCGCGACTCCGCACGCCACCCGTATGCCGGTAAACGCCCCTGGGCCTTGACCAAAGGCCACAGCACTCAACGACCCGCGCTCAAGCCGACATTCGGCCAAGAGCGCGCTCACCATGGGCAGCAGGTTTGCCGCGTGCCCCGCTGTCCCGTCGAGTTGTCGCTGCACCAACGAGACCACCGAACCCTGCTCAGTCAGCAGCGCGACCGAACACGTCGTCGTCGAGGTTTCAAGTGCCAAAATATGTGTCATGGCTGCATTGTATTAGTTTGCAAGCACAGCCTGACACTTCAGTGACGCCGTCCCGATCGGCCTGCCGCCGAAGTCGAGTTCGTGCTGTGCCCAGAGTGTGGCGTCGCAGCGCGGTGCTGCTGCACAAATTGATGTGCGCTTTGCCGATTTTGATGCATCTGCTGGTGAGCAACCGCGGCCGTGCCTGCACTGGAATAGCGGAAAGGAACGTTATAACGATGCGCACCGTTATGGGCCCAATAACTTGAGGTGCCTACGCGCGCAGGGTAACGATAGCTCGGGGCGTTATACGCAGAATTAAAGCGGTTGTAATAACCGTTGTTAATACGAATCGACCCGTGGCCCCAATAGGGCGTCGCCCACAGGGCAGCACCAACGCCGATTCCAACGCCAAACGCCATGGGGCCCCAACCCGGGCTATACACGCCATAAGGCGGATAACCCAAGTACGGCCAGGGACCATACACCACCGTTGGGTTGTACACCGGCACATAAACCACCTCTGGGTTGGTCGGCATGATGATGATGTTAGACAACGGGTCATGCGAGACCACCATCTGCGGACCAGACTGTAAGTATCCGGCCTGGCGCGCGTGCGAACGCAAAGCTTGCACAGCCTGCATCAATTCAGCAGGTTGTACAAGATAAGCATCGCCCAGGCGATGCGTCCATTCAAGCTGATGCCCCATGAGCTTTAAAGCCTCTGGAAAATGCACCAACGATTTGACGCTGTTGTCCCACCGCTGTTCTGCCAGAGCAGCCTCAAGCGCACTACCCGTCAGTGGATTGTTTTGCAACCAGATCGTCGCGGACGCCACTTCTAGGGGATAGGTTGCTGCAATTAGCATTTGCGCCAGCAAGGCGTCTGGGTAAAGTGCCACAGGCGCAACCAGCGATTGCAACTCCGGCAGAGATATGATCTGCGTTTGGCCGCTAGGCAAATTGGCATACTGCATAGGCGCCGGCACAGGTGGGGCAGGCGTTTGCGCCGCAACACTTGCGGCAAACACCATCAAAACCCCCAGACTGCTCCAACGACTCATGTGCCTCGTCATACCTACCCGCTCAATGAACACCAACATGCGAGCGTCATGTGCAGCCCGCACTGATGGGCGATACCCATCTCGATCACAACGGCTTCAGTTTAGTGCCAGAACACACGGCCCAACCACGTTCAAACACCGGAATCAAGACGAAATAAGTGTCAATCGATTACAGACAAACAACTTACTCGGCTTTGATATCACCCTTTCGAATCGTTTTCTCCCATAACGCGACGTCTTTCTGAATAATGTCAGCGAATTGCTCAGGGGTACCTAAAAACGGATCAAGGCCAAGCGATTGAAACCGCTCGCGGGTCGCAGCTTGCCCTAAAAGTAGATTAATTTGCGCATTAAGGTACTTCACAATCTCAGGCGGTGTTCCCATCGGTGCAAACAAACCAATCCAGTAATTCACCTCAAAATCTTCATAACCCGATTCAGCGACCGTCGGAACCATTGGTAAGGTTGCCGAGCGCGTGCGACTACTCACCGAAATTGGTTTCAGACGCCCGCTTTTGATATGCGCAATCGAAGAGGCAATCCCCGTAAACATCATTGACGTTTCGCCACCGACCGTCGCAACAACGGCGGGCGTACTACCCTTGTAAGGCACATGCATCAACACAATGTCGGTTCGTTGGCGAAACAATTCAGCCGTTAAATGCGGCGATGTTCCGACACCCGCCGAGGCGTATTTCATTTCGCCCGGTTGCGCTTTTGCCAGAGCAATCAACTCAGTAAGATTATTGGCAGGTACCGACGGATGCACGACCAACACATCATTTGAATATCCAAGCAAAGCAATGGGGACAAAACTTTTAAAGGGATCGTAAGAAATATTTTTATATAAAAACGGATTGATCGCGATAATGCCAGTACCGGCAACCAGTAAGGTGTAGCCATTGGGGTTTGCCTTGGCCACCAAATCGGCACCAATGATGCCACTGGCACCTGCGCGATTTTCGACAATCACTTGTTTGCCAAATACGTCACTCAATTGTTGGGCGGTGAGGCGTGCCACCGTATCGGTTGAGCCCGCGGCAGATTGGGGCACGATAAATGTAATCGACCGATTGGGAAAATCAGTCTGCGACCAGGCTAAAGGGCCGCTGAGACCGAACACGCACAAATAAAATATTTGTGCGCCTCGCATGAAGAGCCTGCGCTGCTCGCTGAATGTCAATAAACGTGCAAGCATTTGCGTACCTTTATCCGGGTTCACGACTCAAACGATTTCTGAGGACATACTGCAAAATTCCGCCGTGCCGGTAGTAGTCAGCCTCAACATCGCTATCGAGTCTCACTAACAGACGAATCGTTTTCGTACGATCATCTGGATAGCGAATCACACAATCAACTTGGTCGCGCGCGCCCAGGCCACGCTCCAAACCCAGAATATCGAAGGTTTCAGCGCCCGTTAGGCCCAGCGACTGTCGCGTATCTCCATTCAAAAATTGCAAGGGCAGCACCCCCATACTCACTAAGTTCGAACGATGAATGCGCTCAAGCGATTCGGCGATCACAGCACGCACCCCTAACAAGCCCGTGCCTTTAGCTGCCCAGTCGCGCGAAGATCCGGCCCCATACTCTTTACCCGCCACCACCACCAAAGGAACACCTTCAGTGCGATAGCGTTGGGCAGCGGCATAAATAGACATCGCCTCTTTACTCGGCATATGAAGCGTTGAACTCCCTTGAACCCCTGGGGTCAACTCATTATTTAAACGAACGTTTGCAAAGGTGCCTCGCATCATCACCTGATGATTTAAGCGACGCGCGCCATAATTCACAAAATCAGCCGCCTCAACGCCTAGCGACTGCAGATACTGACCTGCGGGCGTCTGAACCGAAAACTTTCCAATCGGTGAAATATGATCCGTCGTCAACATATCACCGAACATCCCCAACACGCGGGCACCGACGATATTGTCTTGAGCGGGCACTTCGCGTGTCATCCCTTCAAAATAAGGAGGCCGCTGAATAAATAAACTACCTGGATTCCAATCGTAGATTTTCCCAGTCGCGCTCGTCAGTGCTCGCCACTGTGGAGAGCCTTCAAAAATTGTTTGGTAGCGCGCTTGATACAAGTGCGGTTCAACGTGTTGCGCGATCATGGCTCGAATCTCATCGGGGTCAGGCCAGATGTCACGCAGATAGACAGGGGCACCTTGCTGATCATGCCCCAAAGGCTCTTCGGTTAGATTAGTCTGTATTGAACCGGTCAAGGCATACGCCACCACCAGTGGTGGCGAGGCTAAAAAATTAACCTGCACACTGTTATGTACGCGTGCATCAAAATTGCGATTACCCGACAAGACCGCAACGGTCGCCAATTGCTCAGAATCAATTGCTTTCAGGATTGCCTCGGGCAGCGGGCCTGAGTTGCCCATACAGCTCATGCAACCAAAGCCTACGACGTTAAAGCCTAACGCATCGAGATCGCCTTGCAAGCCCGAGGCATTTAAATAATCTGCCACCACACGCGAGCCTGGCGATAACGATGTTTTTACCCAAGGCTTAGGCTTGAGCCCAAGGCGCCGAGCGTTGCGAGCAAGCAGGCCAGCACCAATCATCACCGCTGGGTTTGAGGTGTTGGTACAGCTGGTAATGGCTGCAATCACCACCGAGCCATCGCCGATTTCACTGACGGACGTCGCTACGGACTGGGGTTTCTTAAGGACAACGGCCTGCTGAAAGGCCTGCGCCACGCCTGCCAGATCGACACGCGCATCGGGTCGCCCAGGGCCCGCCATACTTGGCACCACAGTCGATAAATCAATATTAATTACCCGAGCGTATTT
>CALQNE010000215.1 GCA_943331855.1 Bordetella parapertussis | reverse complement strand
GGCCGACGGCGGCTTGCCCGGGGGCTAACTCTTTGCGCACCAGTTCTTGTACCGCATAGGCGTCGTCAGTGGATTGCAGTTGATCGAGGTGCTGAGCCGGATTAGCCGGTTGTCGGTCGCGGCGGGCCGCCAAAAGGGTTTGGGCAATGGCAGCAATATGGGGATTTGTCATTTAAAAAGGCTCTCGGTCAGATAATCAAGGATAATCGACTTCTTGACTTCGCACAGTAGACACGAGATTTATGGCCTTACGCGCAACCATTTATAAAGCTGAGCTCAATGTGGCGGACGCCGATCGCCACTATTACGGCAGTCACGCCCTGACGCTGGCCAGGCACCCCTCAGAAACCGAAGAGCGCTTGATGGTGCGTGTGCTGGCCTTCGCCCTGCACGCCCACGAAGATTTGTCTTTTACGAAAGGCTTGAGTGACGCAGACGAACCCGATATCTGGCTCAAAGACTTGACTGGCTCGATTGAACTCTGGATTGAGGTCGGACAGCCTGACGAACGTCGGATTTTAAAAGCCTGTGGTCGTGCCAAACAGGTCGTGATTTATTGTTATAGCGGTCAGAACAGCAAAATTTGGTGGGACGGCATCCGCAATAAGCTCGAGCGGGCGCGTAACTTGACTGTGGTGTGTTTGCCCTCAGAGGATACGCGTGCGTTAGCCGCGCAGACGCAACGCAGCATGATCTTGCACGCCAACATTCAAGACGGTGAAATTTTTATTTCGAATGATCAGGGCCAACTGACGTTTGTGCCTGAGGTCTGGCGCGAATCAAAAAACTAAATTTTGTTGTGTTAGAAAATATCTCAGCCGCTAACAGTAGACGTTGGTTCACGCAAGAGCGTGCCGCGTCGCTTGCGCGGTTGACGATTGTTATTGGGTTGCATGTGTTGGTATTGGCTGGGTTGTTCAGCTGGTCGTGGTCACCGACCCCGATTGAAGTATCGATTTTGACACTTCAAGATTTAGAGGGCGATACCCCTAAGACTGAAGACTCGCAAGTGCAAGAACCTGTGCAGCCCAGTATCGCTGCGACTCAGGTGCCTAGTGCCGAGTCAATTGAAACAGAGCAGATTGACATTGCGTTAACGCAGCAGTCTCAACCAGAGCCAGAGTCAGCAGTGCAGTCCAGGCTTGAGGCGCCGCCTGAGTCGAGGCCTTTTACGGTGCCTGCACCTGTACCGAAACCGGTTCAACGCGCTGCGGTCCCACAACCAACGGCGACAGGTGCCGCCGCAGCAGCGAATTCAACAGCGAACGCACGACAAGGTTCAGATGCCGAACAGGCATCCACGGCGGCGCGTTTCGATGCTGACTATTTGCATAATCCGGCACCTACCTACCCCTCGCAATCCAGACGCTTAAAAGAAGAGGGTACGGTTTTATTATTAGTACGAGTGAGCGCTGATGGTGCGCCCGCCGAGATTGAGGTGCGGCAATCGAGTGGCTTCGAACGCTTAGATGAGGCTGCGCTGCAAGCGGTGCGCCAGTGGCGGTTTGTTCCTGCCAAGCGCGGTAGCCAAAACGTAGCCGCCTCTGTGATTGTGCCGATTCAATTCAAACGTCAATGATTAAAATTATTGTGCTTTTAGCCAGGCGCGCAATTGTGCAAAATCAATGACACCTCGTACGCGCCTGGCTTCGCCTTTGGCGTTCACCAACATCGTGATCGGTAATTCACCTAGCCACTTCGGGTCAATTTCATAGCGCATGTATTCGTCAAACACGGCTGTACTTGCCCGATTGTCGGCTTTTGCAAGTCCTGCTAGCGTGAGTGCTTGCGACGCGGTCGCGTGTGGCACTTGATCCACTTCGATAAAAATAGCCTTGAGGGCTGAAGACTCTTTTAAGAAGTCGCCCCACCGCGGTAACTCTTCAAGACAGGGCCCACAGGTGTAGCCCCAAAAGTGCACGATCTGAGGTTTGCCTGCACCCGCGTGTAATATTTTTTTCCAGTCGCCAGGCCCATAGCTAGCTAGTGAAGGGCCTGGTGTGTCAAGCTTGAGCAAACGATAGCCTTGCGCTGCTGTTAGCCATGAAAGATAGGCGACGTTATCGCGTTGCACGAGCAAGGGGTGATCAGAGTAGCCGACTGTTTCAGCGATGAGTTTTGGCATTGACCACAGCACGCCGTCATCGATCGAGTGCTGCGTAAAGATGGCGGTGCGTTTTCCATCAAATTCTTTCCAGGTTAACCAAAGCCCGGTTGAGGTGGCGAGCAAGTAGGGGCGGCCTGGCATCGCCTCAGGGTTTCCAATCGCGACAGGTGTTGAAAAGGTTTGGCCTTGATCTGTTGAGCGTGCATAGAAGCTTCCGGTGCGCGTACTGCCTTGCGTAAACCAAGCTACGTGCTGCACACCGGTAGGTGAGACGGCTAAAGCGGGTCCGTGATGCGGGCAGCTATCTGTGGCCCAGTTGTCGACGGCGACGCGGCGAGTGGGGCCGGGAAGCGTACGACTCGTAAAGGTTTGGGTTGCATGGTCGCGAACCGAACCTTCAAAAATTGCACGATACAAAATAACCGGCAAGCCGCCTGGGGTTAGCGCAGATGCAATGCGACAGCACTCACAACTATGGGGCTGTGCAATACTTTCTTGCGTAAAGGTTTTGGCACTATCTGCAGACCAGGCATAGGCAATTGAGCCGCCTAGCTGTTTTTTACCGGACTTATTTGCTTGAGCAACGATGCGCTTATCAATCCAGCTCGCAAAAATTTGACCTTCAGGGCCAGTGAGTAATGTAGGAAACCGTTGGCTTGTCGGATCTTGGCTAATTGGAGCGGGTACCGAAAAGCTTTGTCCTGCATCGGTTGAACGTGAAACGTTGACCTGTGCATTCCAGTTTTTATCGCGAAAAAACCCGTAGGCAACAACAAGATGACCCGTTGAATCGCCGACTAACTGGGGCCGTGCATCTGGGCCCGTATCTAAAAAGGCCCCGTGCTGAGCGATCTCTTTGCTAGGTTCAAACGTGACACCAAGATCGGTTGAACGAGCGATCGATATCGCACCGCCGCCGGCCCACGCTAACCAGAGCGCACCGTCTTGGGTAAAAAGCGGTGTCGCTGAACGGGCGCACTGAAGTGTTGCGTCTTTGCATGGCGCGGCGGATGCGACGCTTTGGTTGGGTGTGCTTGCGTTTGGCGCAGCGCGTGAACCGTGCGAGTGTTGAGCAAACACAAGTGGTTGTGTGAGTAGCAAGGTAATACTTACGAAGCAGGCCGACCCGAGGCGATCGGCAAATCGATTAGCGACACTTCGTAACGCTTGCTTTGGTTTAGATATAGAAGTCATTTAGATTGATCTCTTTTGATAGAGTTCGTTTAGAAGGTTGCTCTGATACCAAGCGTGAACCAGCGTGGTGGGCCTATGCTCGGTACGCCTGACGAACTGACCGTACTGCTCTGATAGGCGTTATAGGTCATGCCCTGTGCCAGATAATTCACATTGAACAGGTTCTGAACGTTGCCGTACAGCTGAACTGTTTTATCAAGTTGGTACTTAAAACCAAGGTTGACGAGGGTTGCACCGTCATTTAACTGGGTGTGTGCAGTGTTGTTCCAGAACGATGGAAACGACTGCAACTGACCTGACAAGGCCAACTCGTGCGTCGCTTGCCATTGAACGCCTGCATTGACCATCCACGGTGGCACCTGACCAAGTTGCTCATTGGTGGGCGATGCGACATAGTCAGACGAAGTCAAATAGGCCCAGGTTTGTGTAAAGCCCAGATTGACTTTGATGGTTTTTGACAGCGTGGCTTGCCCCAGAATTTCGTAGCCACGCAGCGTTGCACTACCCGCGTTCACGTTCTGCCTCAAGCTTGTAATACTGCCGGCGGCAAGGCCAGTGCCTGCGATCAACGGATTACAGGTCGCCACTGTCGTGCACATCGTTGCACCGTCGATAAAATTGCTCAAGTTGTTGTTGAACACAGTCACCGAGAGGCTTGCGTCTTTTTCTTTGGTGCGCAGATCAAAACCAATTTCTTGTCCAAAGTTGGTTTGTGGTGTCAAGTTGGGATTGGCAATCGTGATCGAAGAACCGCTCAAAAAGGTTCGATACAACTGGTTCATACCCGGTGCCGCGAAATTTCGATAGACCGCCGCGCGCAGATCAACGTTATCGTTCACATAGTATTTAATGCCTAAGGTCGGATTAAAGCTTGCGTAACTATTGTTTGCCAAGGGTGCATCGATAGGCGTTGGTGCTTTGCCTGCTGTGTAGACGTTGCCAGTCAAGCTTGAGTTCGTGACCTGATAAAAATCTTCACGTAAGCCAAAGTTGATGTCTACGGGTGTATCTTTAAACTTGTAGGTGCCAGTAACAAACAGGCCTTGAAAGCTATTTTGACCCTTGTTAATCAGGTTGGCAGAATTGAAGCCGTTTGCGGCGTACTGATTAATGTTGTCATCCGATGAAATGATTCGACCATCTACGCCGAATTTCACATCTTTAAACTGACCAAAATCTTTTTGATAGAAAACAGACATACCAAAGTTTTGATAATTGTCTGTTTCATTTTGACTCATGTACGGCACCCCAACTCTGGGGGTAAAAATATTAAACGTTGGCGTTTGACCAGAGTTGGTCGTCTTCATTTGTTGAAACGCGCCCCAGGCGTTGAAGTTGATGCTGCTGTTGTCGGCAAAACGTGTGGTGCCGCCTGCCGACAGCACGTAGTTGTTCCATTGGTTGCTGGCGTTTTGCCACGTCGCGGTGGTTTCTGACGTTTCGTTCAAATTAAGTTTTGCGTAATATTTAGAAGCTGTGCTTGGTGTGAAAATTGAATAAAGCGTCAAGTTATTGACTTGAGATCCCGTAGCGGTCATGTAAGGATTTCGATAGCGCTCAGGCGTGGCGTTATATCCTTGCGTTTGCGAGCGGTCATAGCTGATGCCCAACGACATCTTGTCTGTTTTAAATATCTGCCCAGAAAAGCCTGCATTCAGCGAACTGTAGCTACCGTAGTCGCTATAGACACTCAGCTTGTCTTCTTGAGGGGGGCGCGTCACGATATTCACCACGCCACCCATGGCCAGGTTGCCCCACAGGCTAGTCGCGCCACCGCCGCGAATGACCTCGATGCTCTCAATCGAATTTTTTGGGATGCGTGCCCAGTTGACCGTGCGAAAAAATGGATCGTTGAAGGGGATGCCATCCACCATCACCAAGGTGTTGACGTTGGTGCTGGTGCCAAAGCCACGAATACTGAAGGTGCTACCGGTTGGGTGCAGAGAGGTTGAAGGGATTTGATTGACAAAAATCCCAGGAATTTTGTTGATGATCTGATCAGTTGAAGTCTCGGGGCTGTTAATGACGTCTTCGCGGGGGATGACTGTGGTGCTGAAAGGCAAACTTTCTAATTCAATCCCACGGCCTGCGGACACCGTCACAGGGCTGAGTGTGGTGATCTCAGTCGGGGTGGTGGTGTTTGGGGTGTTCTGTGCTGTAGAAGTTGCGGCTACCGCGAGCAATGATAGGGCGGCCCAGGGTCGGCGTACGTATGTTGTTCTCATGATTCAATCCTAAGGTCTGCATAGAAAGACTGGTCGCGCGAGGGGCGTTAACCAGTGTTCAAGTCAAAACAGACACGTAAGACAGCAAAAGCCTTGCGAGTGTCGCAATAAAAGTGCGATGGCAAGTCTGATGGTTGTCCCGTGCCGCGTTAAGCGGCGACGGGGGGCGCTCTAGGGTGAGAGGGCGGCCAAGAGAAGGGGTGAGAGTGTGGCGCTGAAACTGGCAGCGCAGCTTTGGCTAGGCTTAAAAATAATGGGGCAACGACTTTTTGTGAAGACGTTAAGGTAACGGGGTGTACCGTACACCACGCGCAGTGCTCAGCGCTTAAGGTTGTTTCCTCCGTTACGCTCTGCTCGCGCAGTTCGCCAGAATTAGTATCCAGCCATTTCATCCCGCTGCTGGTACAGACCGGTGCCAATGACCCAGCGGCAGACTGCAAGCGTGCAGAATGCGACAGCGTAGGCATCAACGCCGAGAGCAGTACTGAGATGGCCGTGAGCCATACCCAGAGGGAGCGATTAAGGTGATTCTTCACATTGCGCAAATCATAGCACCG
>CALQNE010000214.1 GCA_943331855.1 Bordetella parapertussis | reverse complement strand
TATTTGGGCCGTCAGCTCACTCGGACTCATTGCTTTGATTGACGCACCGTATCAATTGTTTAGCTATAAAAAGAAATTACGGATGACAAAAGAGGAAGTTAAACAAGAGGCGAAAGAATCCAACGGGAACCCGGAGATCAAAGCGCGCTTGAGGCAACAGCAGAGAGACATGGCAAGGCGCCGCATGATGACGGCGATTCCAACAGCCGATGTCGTCATCACAAACCCGTCACATTACTCAGTGGCGATCCGTTACATGGAAGGCGATATGCGCGCGCCAACGGTCGTTGCCAAGGGCTTGGATGAAGTCGCGTTCAAAATCAGAGAAATTGCTAAGAAACACAAGGTGCTCGTCATCGAGTCGCCTAAACTCGCGCGTGCGTTGTACGCAAACACAGAGGTCAGTGACGAAATCCCTCACCAACTTTACGCAGCAGTGGCAGAGGTGCTGGCCTACGTCTTTCAGGTTCGCAATTTTACGGCGGCCAGCGGGCCTTATCCCAAAGAGCCTACTGATATTTTCGTTCCAGATGAACTAGATCCGGTTGCCACTACGTTTGCCAGGGCTAGTCTGCAATGAACCCTTCCTTATTAGCCTTTTTTGCACGACTTGATTCAAAAGCGGTTTCAGGGCCGTTAATCATTATTCTGTTGCTGGCAATGATGATGTTGCCATTGCCACCTTTTGTACTTGATTTATTGTTTACCTTCAATATTGCCTTATCAATTATGGTCTTAATGATTGGTTTACAGACCACAAAACCGCTGGACTTTATTTCCTTTCCAACCGTTCTACTCGTCACCACGCTATTGCGCCTCTCTTTGAACGTTGCTTCGACACGGGTCGTACTCGCCGAAGGCCATACTGGCCCAGGTGCCGCCGGAAAGGTCATTGAAGCATTCGGTCACTTCTTGATTGGCGGTAACTACACGGTCGGTATTATTGTCTTTGTGATCTTAACAATCATTAACTTTACCGTTGTGACTAAAGGCGCAGGCCGAATCGCAGAGGTCGGCGCCCGATTCACCCTGGATGCGATGCCGGGCAAGCAGATGGCCATCGACGCCGACTTAAATTCGGGTCTGATCACGCAAGACGACGCGCGCAAACGCCGTCAAGAAGTGAGCCAAGAGGCCGAGTTTTATGGCGCTATGGACGGCGCCAGTAAGTATGTGCGTGGCGACGCGATTGCCGGGATTCTAATCACAATCATCAATATCGTAGGCGGTCTGATCGTTGGGATGTTGCAGCACGATCTAAACTTTTCAACTGCTGCCAAAAACTACACCTTGCTCGCTATTGGCGACGGCCTCGTTGCACAGATACCCTCATTGATCATCTCGGTTGCAGCCGGTATTGTCGTCTCGCGCGTTGCAAACAGCCAGGACATTGGTACGCAGTTGACCGGACAGTTGTTTAAAAATCCCAAGGTACTCTTCGTGACGGCCGGTATTGTCGGCGCAATGGGCTTGATCCCAGGCATGCCAAATGTGGCTTTTTTGGGCTTGGCCGGAATTGCTGCGGGCATTGGCTATTTGTTGACCACGCAATCGAAAAAGGTTGCCGAAAGCGAGTTGCAAGAGAAAGCCCAAACACAAGAAGATGACACTTCGGAAGCGTCTTGGAATGATGTGCAAGGCGTTGATACCGTCAGCGTAGAGGTTGGCTATCGCCTGATTCCCTTGGTCGATCTAAATCGCGACGGCGATCTGCTTAAAAAGATCAAGGGCTTGCGCAAAAAATTTGCCCAAACGGTGGGCTTTCTGCCACCTTCGGTTCATATCGCTGATAACCTCGAACTCAAGCCTGTCGAGTATGTCATCAAAATTCGAGGTGTAGAGCTTGGACGAGGGGAGTCTCAGTACGGAAACTATTTGGCCATTAATCCAGGCATGGTGACCGGGCAACTTCAAGGCGCACCGACAACCGACCCTGCCTTTGGCTTACCCGCAGTTTGGATTACCGACGAGCAGCGAGACCGAGCCCAAGGCATGGGCTATACCGTTGTTGACGCGGGCACCGTGATCGCAACCCACTTGAACCACATCCTGGGTATGCACGCCTCTGAACTGCTGGGTCGACAAGAAGTCCAACAGCTACTCGACTTATTAGCAATGAAGTCTCCCAAACTTGCTGAAGACTTTGTGCCAAAAGTGATTGGTATTGGTCCGCTTCAAAGGATCCTAGAAAATCTGCTTGTAGAAGGCGTGCCGATTCAAGACATGCGCACGATCGTTGAGGCTATTTCAGAGTACGCGCCACAGGTTCAAGACACCGATGTCTTAACTGAAAAAGTAAGGTTGAAACTTTCGCGCTCAATCGCGCAAAGTCTTTTTCCAGAAGCTCAGGAAATGGCTGTTATCACCCTTGAGCAAAATTTAGAACGCATTTTGACCCAGACGCTTCTACAAAATACAAATGGCACCGGAATTGAACCTGGCTTGGCTCAAACATTAGCGCATCAGGCAGAACAGGCCACTGCAAAACAAGAGCAACTTGGACATTCACCCGTACTCATCGTGCCCGCAGCCATTCGTATGGCGCTTGCCCGATTCTTAAGGCGAGTGGCACCGAATTTGAGAGTGCTCTCTCACGATGAACTTCCTTCTACTCGTTCGATCCGCGTCACACACTTGATAGGTAATTCAGCATGATGACAAAGAAATTTTACGCCTCCAGTCCTCGTGAAGCCTTAAACCAGATTAAAAATGAATTCGGCGAAGAAGCTGAAATCATTTCTAACAAAATCGTCAATGGTCGTGTGGAAATCATCGCTAAGCAAGGCGAGCCCGATACGAATAGCAAACGAACATCAAGAGGCTACACCTCGGATGCCGCAGATGCACAGCAGTCCCCCACCGGTATCGAAAAGATTATTGACGAAATCCGCGAAATGAAAAATGGGTTTTATAAAAAACTGGATGCCTTATTATGGACAAGTAGCAAGCAACTCAAGCCAGCGCAAAACGTAGTCCTTGATCGCGTCTTAGCGGCTGGATTTTCGCCAAACCTAGCGAAACGTCTTGTCGAAAAACTGCCCAACGACTATTCCGAGATACAAGCTGTCGATTGGTTGCGAGAAATACTTGCTCGGAATCTATCGGCTGAAATCGATGAGCAAGGCTTTTTGAACAGTTCGCGCGTCCTCGCGCTTGTGGGGCCCACAGGTGTCGGCAAAACGACCACCATTGCAAAAATTGCTGCCCGCTACGTCATGTGCCATGGCGCAGACAAACTTGCCTTTATAACAACGGACTCGTATCGAGTTGGCGCCTTAGAGCAGCTTAAGGTCTTTGGCAGCATCTTGGGCGTCAGCGTGCATGCCGTAAAAGATCACCACGAGTTACAACTTACCCTAGAGCATTTACGAGATCGCAAATCGATCTTAATCGACACACCCGGCCTGTGCCAGCGTGACAAGCGGGTGGATGCGCAGATGGCAATGTTTGATCAAGTGAACGTACCCATCAAGCGCATCTTGTGCCTAAACGCCACCAATCAAATTGAAACCACAAACGATGTCGTTAACGTCTACGCCAAGCAATCGATTGAAGGCTGCATCATTACAAAGGTCGACGAAGCCATCACCCTGGGAAGCGTACTCAATGTCATCATGCAACACAAACTTAAGGTGTGCTATTTGACGAATGGACAACGCGTTCCTGAAGACATAGAACTGATCGACAAAATTCAAATGTTTGAACGGGTCATTACAGACAAAAAGGTTTCTACAGATCTATCAGAAATTAACGAAACGGCCTTCTCGGCCATGTTCAAACAGCCTCCCTCTGCACACGCAACCAGAATAGCCGCATATGCTTAACTCTAGAATCACCAGTGATCAAGCGGCGGGTTTACGTCAATTGATGATGCCAGCCTCTGAAAAATTAGTGACTGTCGCGCTCGCGACTCCCGATCTTAAAATCGAGAAGTCTATACGCTTGCTACGTACGCATTTGGATAAAACCCAGTACGATACGTTCGTTGAGTTCAAGCCTTTACACTACTCAAACATTAAAACGAAACTCCCTCCGTTGGGCAAAGTAATTATCTGCCTGACTAATACCGCCTCGTCGATCAAAGAGGCCTACAGTCTGATCAAACTTTTCTCAGAGCATACTTTTGGACAAGCGATCGGCGTATTTGTGATAGCTTCATGTGCATCGCAGGCCAAGACTATTTTTTATAATTTATCATCGGTTTCAAGCAAGCATATAGGCATTGCCACGGATTTAATTGGTTTCGATGTGCCTGAGACTCACAGAAAGCACGGAAGTGACGCACAACGGTTCGCCATGGTCTAGGAAGAATCAACATGTATAACTCATCTGGCCACGAAGTTAGCAAAGAACAACTGATCAAACAGTATGCTGATCTGGTTCGAAAAATTGCTTATCAGGTCAAAGCAAAGCTGCCTGCAAATATCGAGGTTGAAGACTTAATACAAACCGGAATGATCGGTTTGCTAGACGCAGCTCAACGGTATAAAGAGCATGCGGGTGCTCAATTTGCCACCTATGCTTCGCAACGCATTCACGGCGCCATCATGGACGAATTGCGAAGCTCGGACTGGCTACCGCGCAGTGTACGCAAACAAATGCGAGAAATTGAAGACTCGATACATACCTTAGAACAACGTCAAGGCCGTGCACCGACCGAAAGTGAAATCGCCAAAAATCTCGGCTTATCACTTGCAGACTATCAAGCCTCATTGAAAGATGGCGCCGGACATACCCTACTATATTTTGAAGATTTTCAGAGGGAAGAAAATTCAGAACATTTTCTGGATCAGCACAAATCGAGCGATGAAGGCGATGCGCTTCGTATTTTAATGTCGTCTGAGTTTCGTGAGAATCTTAAGACTGCCATTGAAAATTTACCCGAACGAGAAAAAATATTAATGAGTTTGTATTATGAACAAGACTTAAATCTCAAAGAAATTGGTGCAGTAATGAATATTACTGAGTCACGTGTATCACAACTGCACAGTCAGGCCATTGCCCGACTTCGCGTCAAACTTAAGGACGATTCATGGACTGGTCAAGCATAGCAGGCCTGCTCATTGCGTTACTTGGGATTTTAGCTGGGCAAGCGGTTGAAGGTAGTAGCATCTGGTCCTTGTTTCAACTGGCTCCTTTCTTAATTGTGGTCTTTGGAACGCTTGGGGCAGTACTGCTACAAAGTAAACCCGAGACGTTTATTGATGGCCTAAGAAAGCTGCGAACAATTTTTTTCTTGCCTGATGATGATCACCCAGAGCTCTCTTCCCGAATTTCAGCATGGTCAACCATCGCCAAAAAAGAAGGCGCCCTGAGCCTTGAAACATATCGCGAGCAAGAAACAGATCCCTTCATTTTAAAAGGCTTGCAGCTTTTAATGGATGGGTTCCCGGCCGAAACAATCCGGGAGATTTGTTTAAATGATTTGCATGAATACGAGATCCGTCAGCGAAATGCCATAAAGATTTGGGATTCGGCTGGCGGCTATGCGCCAACTATTGGAATTTTGGCCGCTGTGATGGGTTTAATGCATGTCATGGAAAAGCTGACTGACCCGAGTTTGATTGGAGCCGGGATTGCCGTTGCCTTTGTCGCCACCATCTATGGGGTTGGGCTCGCAAACCTCTTTTTTATTCCGGTTGCGACAAAATTAAAAGCACATACGCAGGCTGAAGTCCGAAAATACGAAATGGTCATTGAATCGATTAGCCGCATCGCAGCTGGCGAAAATACAGTGATTGTGCAAGAACGCCTGGCATCCTATCAAAGATAAGATGAAGACAAAATTTCGAAGACCCGAGTTTAAGGACGAGTTAGAACACCACGACCGTTGGATGGTGTCTTACGCTGACTTCATTACACTTTTGTTTGCATTTTTCGTCGTTTTGTACGCAGGCTCATCAGTCAATGCGAGTAAATATGAACAGCTTTCTGCCTCAATGGGTGCTGCTTTTTCTGTAAAGCCCGAATCAAAAAAAACCAGCGTACAAAATCCCGTCGACATCAGGCCTGAACCCGTGCCTCAAATCGTGCCGCAAAAGCCACCAATGGTGACCATCACTGCAGCTGAAAAAGAAACACTCGTCGCAGATATCTATAAGCTTGAACGTAATGAAAAAGACCTTCGGCACATCATA
>CALQNE010000213.1 GCA_943331855.1 Bordetella parapertussis | reverse complement strand
CCCCACGTTGATACAGGCGATTACATCGTCATTATCAATGCAGCAGATATCGTCGTAACCGGCAACAAGACGCAAGATAAAAAATACTTCCGTCATACAACGTATCCGGGCGGTATTCGCGAAACAAACTTCGCCAAACTGCAAGAGCGTTTTCCGGGTCGTGCGATTCAAAAGGCCGTTAAGGGTATGTTGCCCAAAGGCCCGCTGGGTTATGCGATGATCAAAAAGCTTAAGGTTTATGCGGGTGCAGAGCATCCCCATTCGGCCCAACAGCCACAGACCCTCGAACTCAAAGGATAGGCCATGATCGGTAATTGGAATTACGGAACCGGCCGCCGCAAGACTTCGGTGGCTCGTGTCTTCATGAAAAAAGGCGCTGGCAAGATTGTTGTGAACGGCAAGCCCGTTGACGAATACTTTGCCCGCGAAACAGGTCGTATGGTCGTGCGTCAACCGCTCGAACTGACAGGCCATTTAGTTTCGTTTGATTTTCATATCAACGTGCACGGCGGCGGCGAAAGCGGCCAGGCGGGTGCGGTACGTCACGGTATTACTCGTGCACTGATTGATTACGATGCAACGTTAAAGCCTTCACTGTCTAAAGCAGGGTTGGTTACGCGCGATGCACGTGAAGTCGAGCGTAAGAAAGTTGGTTTCCACAAAGCACGTCGTCGGAAACAGTTCAGCAAGCGCTGATCGATCTGCCCGGGGCTGCAAATGGCTCCAGTGCAAAAAGACCGCGCAAGCGGTCTTTTTTTTCTCTTACGTGTGCATGGGATAATATTTGCCACAGGGTGCCGGTTGCGTTGTACGCCGGCCGATTTAGAATCAGGAGTCTCGACATGACACAAGCTTTAGCAAAACGGATCAAGGTAGGGATTGTGGGCGGCACGGGTTATACCGGCGTTGAGCTCTTGCGTATTTTGTCGCAACATCCGAACGTTGAACTGACGGCTATTACGTCGCGCCAAGAAGATGGTATGCCCGTGGCCAATATGTTTCCCAACTTGCGGGGTCACGTCAAACTGGCATTTTCAGCGCCTGATAAAGCGCCGTTGACGGATTGTGACGTTGTATTTTTTGCGACACCTCACGGCGTGGCGATGGCCCAGGCGCCCGAGCTCCTGGCTGCAGGTGTCAAGCTCATCGATTTGGCGGCCGACTTCCGCTTGCAAGATATCAAGGCTTTTGAAAAGTGGTACAAAATTCCGCATACTTGCCCAGAGATTCTTAAAGAGTCTGTCTATGGGGTGGTTGAGCTCAATCGCGCCGCAGTGGCCAAGGCTCGTGTGGTGGGTAATCCTGGTTGCTATCCCACGACCGTACTGTTGGGCTTGGCGCCACTGCTGGGTGGCAAGCCTTTGATCGACACTTCGGACCTGATCGCTGACTGCAAGTCGGGTGTCAGTGGGGCTGGCCGTAAAGCGGAAGTAGGTAGCTTATTGTCTGAAGCCAGTGATAACTTTAAAGCGTATGGCGTGGCGGGGCATCGTCATCAAGTTGAAATTGACGAACAGTTGCAGCGCCTGGCGGGTGGGCCAGTTGGGCTGACGTTTGTGCCGCACCTTGTGCCTATGATTCGTGGCATGTTCAGCACTATTTACGCTAGGATCTTGCCCGAGGCGCGCGGGGTTGATTTTCAGGCGCTTTTTGAGGCGCGCTATGCCAACGAAACGTTTATTGATGTGATGCCCTTTGGAAGTCAGCCAGACACGCGCTCGGTGCGCGCGTCAAATACTCTGCGCATCGCGCTGCAGCGCCCGGGTAACGGTGATCGCTTGATTATTTTGGTGGTGCAAGACAATCTTGTGAAAGGTGCTTCAGGCCAGGCCATTCAAAATATGAATTTGATGTTTGGCCTACCCGAAAGCGCGGGTTTAAATCAAGTCGCGATCCTGCCTTAAGCCTGTTGCAGATGGCAAGAACTGCTAGGCGTACCTTCGCCTCGCTGATTGGCGGGGTAGTGTTGTTGCTAGTGTTGGGTGGAGCTTTGGGCGTATTCATTGCCCAACAGCCCAGCGCAGAGGCGCTGGCGTTGCAGGTGCGCACCGAGCGCGCTGCTCTGTTGCGGGCTCGGCAGACGTTCGAGGCTGAGCGCACCCAAGCAGATTCTCAGTTCAACGTTGCACGTCGCGAATTGTTAATTGAGCGCGCCGCGCGCGCCGAACTCGAAAAGTTGCTTGAAAGCTTGCAGGCCGAACTTGGTCGTCAACAAGATCAGTTGGCATTTTTAGAGAACCTGTTGCCGCCCGGCCCTCAAGGCTCGCTCGATATCCGTGCCCTGGATATTCAAAAGCAAACGGACGGCCTGCACTATCGTGTTTTATTGATGCGTAGCGGAAAGAGCACTAAACGATTCGAAGGGATGCTGCAGTTTGTTGGAGTGGGCCATTGCATTGACGCGGCGCAGGTGCTTGAGCAACGGATTGTTTTACGGCCCTTAGTCGATGAGTGGGCTCAGGAATCTGGTGCAACCGTACAAACCGAGGTGTTACAGGCACCATTACGACTGGATTTTGCACAGTTTCAACGAGGTCAAGGGTTGTTGGCGGTCCCGCAAGGCTTCGCCTTGAAATCAGTGACCGTACGGGTGCTGGCAGGCGATATTGTCCTTGCCTCTAAAGTGGTTGATCTATGAATTCTGGGCGCACTTGCGGTATAGTTGACCAATGCAGTCAAGTATCATATTTAGTATTGTCCTGCGGGACAGGAGTCACTCATGAGCATCGCCACACAAACCGTAGATTTGCAAGCGCCCCCAACCCCGATTCTGTTTACAGATTCAGCGGCTGCCAAGGTGAAAGATTTGCTGATCGAAGAAGGTAATTCAAACCTCAAACTGCGCGTGTTTGTGCAGGGTGGTGGTTGTTCGGGTTTTCAGTACGGCTTCACCTTTGATGAAGACGTCAATGAAGATGACACGACACTTGAAAAAAATGGCGTGGCTCTCTTGGTTGACCCAATGAGTTTTCAGTATTTAGTCGGTGCTGAGATCGATTACAAAGAAGATATCGAAGGTTCACAATTTGTGATCCGCAATCCAAACGCCTCAACTACTTGCGGCTGCGGTTCGTCGTTTTCGGTATAAAGAACTGAAGGTCAAAAAGCCACGCTCGGGCGTGGCTTTTTTGTTTTTTCAAGCTGGCCAGCTAGCGCCTAAAATTCGTGCGCCGCGCGACCCGGTGACCTTGGGGTTTCCTGCTGCAACGCCATGTTGATGCGCCCAGGCTAGCCATGCAAAGGCTAACGCTTCAACATCCTGTGTGCCGACACCCGCAGCATCTGTGGTGAGGACCGGGCAAGGCAATGCTTCTTTTAAACCTTGCAGCAAGGCGTGGTTATGGGCGCCACCACCACACACTAAAACTTCTTGCACGTCAGGAGCCTGGGCCAAGATCGATTGCACAGCCGTTTCAACGGTGAAGCGGCAAAGCGTTGCCTGGATGTCTTGAGGCGTCAATGTTTGACCGGGCTCAAGGCGACCTAGGCAGTATTGCAAACGCGGTTCGAGCCATACCAAGTTGAACAAATCTCGCCCAGTTGATTTTGGTGGCGGTTGTTTCAACCAGGGTTCTGAGGCGATTAAGCGTTCAAGTAGCGGGGTGTGCGCACGTCCTTGCGCCCCCCAAGCACCGTCAGCATCAAAACTTTGCCCAGTGTGTAACTGGCACCAGCTATCCATCAGCGCATTTGCAGGCCCTGTGTCAAAACCAACAGGGTCTGACTCAGGTCGCAAAATCGTAATGTTTGCAATGCCGCCTAAATTCAAAATCACACGGGTGTAATTTGTCGAAAAAATACCGGCATGAAAAACGGGCACGAGGGGCGCGCCTTGCCCACCCGCCGCCACGTCACGACTACGAAAATCCGCGATGACTGAAATGCCAGTGAGCTCGGCGAGCAGGGCTGGGGCATTGAGTTGAATTGTGTAGCCAAGTGCAGGTTGATGTCGAACGGTTTGTCCGTGCGCACCAATCGCCGAGATTTGGTGCGCGGAGAGCTTGGCTTGCTTGAGCGTTTGTGCGACCAACTGTGCATAAACGGTTGCGAGTTGGTTCGCAGCGAGCGCTGCGCGCGCGAGTTCATCTGGGCCCGAGGTGTTTAACGAGAATAAGGCCTCACGTAGGGCAGGTTCAAACGGACTTGTTGCCCGTGCCATAACGGTGGGTCGACCCTTTGGATCAAATCGGGCCAACACAGCATCAACACCATCAAGGCTTGTGCCTGACATTAATCCAATATAGTGTGACGCGCTCAAGGCAGCGATCCCGACTAGCGGACGGCGACGCTACTGATTTCGGGCACGAATTCTTGAAACTTTGCCAACACTTGGAGCTGTTGGCGATAGGGCGCGGCTGCTTCTGCAAACTTTGCACGTTGCTCGGGTTCGAGTGGGGTCGAGGCCGGCATCGCTGCTGTGGCAGATAACGGATCAATGGGCTTATCAGCTACACGAAATTCGTAATGCAGGTGCGAGCCTGTTGACCAGCCGGTTGAACCGACATAGCCGATCAGTTGGCCTTGCGACACCTTTGTGCCAACGGTGATGCCATCAGCAAAACGGCTTTGATGCGCGTACAACGTGGTGATCTTGCTGTGATGTTTGAGAATGATGGTGTTGCCATAGCCAAAGTGCCAACCCGCAAGTTGTACGACGCCATCGGCCGTTGCGTGAATCGGCGTGCCAGTTGGGGCTGCATAGTCAACGCCGGGGTGATGACCTGACCAGGCTTGATTATTGGTGAGATTGCGCATCCCAAAGGTTGAGCTGATGCGTGAGAACTTGATCGAGTTGCGTAAAAATGCGCCACGTAAGCTCTCACCGTCTAGGTCGTAGTAACTTCCGGGTTGGCCCTCTGGGCTAAACCATACCGCGGTCGAGGACTTGCCTTTACTGACAAATTCAACTGCCAATACGCGGCCCGGACCTGCCGGGCGACCTTCGAAGCTGCGATTTTCGTAGACGACGCGAAATTGATCACCACGGTGAATACCGCGAAAGAAGTCAATTTTGCTGCCGAGCACTTCAGCCATCTGCATCGTGATGCCATCGGGGATGCTGGCTGCGTCGGTTGTTGCAAAGAGTGAGCGCTCGATGGTTCCGACGGCGACTTCAATATGCACTTCGCTTGGCAGCTCAAGTTCTTCAGCGCTAAACCCGTCGTCGGTTGCGTTGATTTGTAATAACTTGACCGTGGGCTGACCGCTTGAATCACTCGTTGGGGTGTGAAAATACCGCACCCATTTCAGTTGACCGTTATGGTCGGTGGCTGCTTGCACAGAGCGGCCAGGTACCAGTTTGCTGGCGAAACGAACCTTGGGTTCTTTGATCAGATACGCAGATAAATTAGAGTCGGCGATGTCGAGTCGTTTCAGAATCGTGGCGATCGTATCGCCCGAGCGAATGCGAGTTTCAGTGACGTAGGGCGCGTTGGTGGCTGTTGAATCGTGCTCAGCAGGCGTCGGATTGGCTGCAAGCGGAAACGGCAATACGTTTTGAACTAGGCTTTGTTCGGGCGGGATGGGTTCGGGTTGAGCCGGTTGAACCATGCCTAAGGCAGCGGCCCCGATACAAAGTAGCAGGACAGCGCCAACCAGTAGGCCACGCAGAAGATGCGAGCCGCTGGCGGGTAGTGCAGACGTGCCTAGACTGCTTGGGGCGAATGCCTTGGCGGTGACTAGGTCATTGTGTTGACTCATTAAGCGATAATCCTGTGTAACTGGGCCGTGCTCGCAACCCGTCGCGTTTAAACTTGGAGGCGCGAAACGCTATGTACTGGCTTTGCGTATGATGTGGGGCAACGCCAATGCAAGAAAACAACAATTTTAGCCGAATTTGGCTGGGCAAGTCTTTTTTTATTCCATTTAATACATCTAGTGGCTTATTTCTGATATGTCAATACAAAAATATACGATTACGCAAGAAACTGAAGCCCACTTGCGCGTAGCTCTGCGCGGCTGTGACGAACTGTTGGTTCAAGCCGAGTTTGCCCAGAAATTGGCTCGGAGCCAGGCTACGGGCATTCCTCTAAGAATTAAGCTTGGCTTAGATCCTACGGCACCTGATATTCATCTAGGCCATACCGTCGTGCTGAACAAGATGCGTCAGTTGCAAGATTTAGGGCATCAGGTCATCTTTTTGATTGGTGATTTCACCTCGATGATTGGGG
>CALQNE010000212.1 GCA_943331855.1 Bordetella parapertussis | reverse complement strand
GCTAGGAAAAGCCATTAGGTCACTCAGCTAACTTGATATTTCCCTTCTTAATGACCTCAGCCCATTTCAACGTCTCGGCACTCACAAACGCAGACCACTCAGGCAGTGTTCTTAAGTCGGGTGTTGAGCCACGCTGGGCAAGCGCCTGTTGCACGCTGGCTTCGGTCAAAATCTGATGCACATCATCAGATACTTTTTTAACAATCGTGGGCGGTGTGCCCTTAGGCATAAATAAGCCGGCCCATCCAACCCCCACAAAGCCTGGATAGCCTTGTTCGGCAATCGTCTGCACCTCGGGTAGTTGTGGCGCGCGTTCGCTTGACAGTGAGGCGATCGCTTTGAGCTTACCCGCTTGAAGGTGCGGCAGGGACGATGCCAAGGTGTCAACTGCCAGCAAAATGTGACCACCAAGCAAATCGTTCATCGCGGGCCCGCTGCCTTTATACGAAACGCCCGTGATCTCAATTTGTGCACGCTGTTTAAAAAGTTCAGCCGCTAACTCTAGTGCGTTTGCTCCAAAGCCCCACGTCAATTTGCCCGGAGCTTGGCGTGCAGCATCAACCAACTCTTTTAAATTGTTATAGGGTGCTGATGGGTTCGCCAAAATCAACCAAGGTTGCGTAAACACTGCGCCCACGGGCACAAAATCGCGCTGCATGTTGTAGGGGAGTTTTGGATAGAGCGCTTCGTTTACTGCAGTGGTGGTACTGCTTGCAAACGTGATCGTATAGCCATCAGCGGGCGCCTCTTTGCCCGCCAACATACCAGGTATGCTTGCGCCGCCGCCTTTGTTGTCTACGAACACAGCTTGTCCCCAGCGTTGCGTTAAACGCTCTGCCAACAAGCGCGCAATGATGTCGGTCGCTTGCCCTGCAGGAAACGGCACCACCAAGCGTACGGTTTTGTTTGGGTAAGCACTTTGTGTTTGCGCGGCTAAGTGTGTTGAAGTCAACGCAAAAAACGCTGTCACACTCGTGACTATTACTCTCAACAGTCGATTCATTGTTCGTCTCGTATTTAGTTTGGTTTCACCGCAAATGTACCGCGCTGTGGTCTCTATGGCGAGCAAGTCGACTTTTGGCTGAAAAAGGCCTTCTATGCTATAGTCTTGGACATCGCTGAGTTTGCGCGGGGTTTGTTTTTTTTATAAAAATCCAATAACCGACTGATTTTCAACGACAATTCCCTGATAGCTCAGTCGGTAGAGCGACGGACTGTTAATCCGCAGGTCCCTGGTTCGAGTCCAGGTCGGGGAGCCACAATTCGAGAGCCTCACAGCGAGGTGGGGCTTTTTGTTTTGCTCCGCATTTATGGGTTTGATCCGCAAAACTTCAAATTACGGCTGCCTGTGACTATCTAAATATGAGCTATCAAATGCACAGAATCATACTTAAAACTATTTCCATCTTTTTTGCCTTGATTCTGCCAGCATTTGCGCAGAGCCCAGCACCTCTCCTATTCAACGATCTTAATGCGGCCGCACGGGAATCTTACGCAGCCGTCCGAGCTCTTGCATTGAAGAGTGATCAACCCGTCTTTCTGGTGACGGATACCGTTACATTGATTAGGGGTGAGGATTTAGGCTCTTTACCTTATTCGCCGCCGCGCTATGACGTCCTTAAGTCTATTTCGCATCTTCCTCTCGGTGTGTACTCGGCGTCGATAGGACGGCTCGAGCATCCAACGGATCAACGCTGGATCGAAAGGTTGAAGACGTTACTCAGGCAAATTGACCTGGCGGAGGTGGATCTGACGAAGGCGTCGTTTACCGAAGCGCAAAAGGTTCGTCAACAGAATATCCTGTCATTATCACGCGCGTATCTCGATGATATTCTCAAGCGTGAAAATATCGACAGCGCGTCTGTCACCCGCTATGCTCGCACCCTTGCGCCATTACTTCTCGCCAATGCCGCAGATGCTGCAAATGTTCAGATTGATGCTCTTGATCAAGCTGTGCGCGAACTTAGTAAAAAATTGAAACCCGGAGAATTCGAAAAAGCGCTTGCGGTCATTACCGGTCCTAAGACACCCCGCGAAGGTAATCTTCAGTTTCAATATTTTGTATACGCATTCGGGCCTGGCTCTGCCGGCGCAAGAGTACTTTATATGGAAGGTATCGTTGATCGAGAAGCGGCGCTTGGTGTCCTTAGAACTGTTCTCAATGACCGCATGGCAAGTCAAGCTTTTTTTGGAGAAACTTATCGACTGGAGCGAGACCTGATGGCCGATGGCGCAACCGTCGAATTGATGCGACGGTTTGGCAACCTTGGCAATTAACCTAGCAGGCAGTTCATCAAAAGAAAACGTGCGATCGATCACTGGCACGATGCGGCCATCGGTAATGGCGGGCACGACCTCGCGCTCGCAACGCGCAGCCAGAGCGTTTGGCGGCCTTGACACCTCAGGGCTTGCTTGAACCTGAACCAGACAAGTATTGCCCGCGTTTATCTCTGGTTGCACGAACAAACCCTTGATGCATGGACCTTTGAGTTAGATCTGCGATCAGGGGTTGAGAAGTGGTAGGTCAGAAAGCTATTTTTTTCATTAATTCCAAGCGCCGCGAAGCCTCCTCGAGAGGTAAAGGGGACACAGCATCTAATGCGGCAAAGGGGTTTTGCTGTGTGTATACCACTAAGAGCGAAATGAGCGTCAGCAAGATTAACGTAAAGTTTGAAACGATCTGCACAGGACGTTTGGAAACTGCGCTTAATGTTAAGAGAATTACCGATGCAGACAACAAAAAAAGAATTAATCCAAGTCTGGGGTAGCCGATGGAGTAACGGCTGAATTCTATCCTGAGTAGGCGTTGTTCTCTGATTCGATTGGTGAACGAAATCAGTTGGTTTGTTAAGGCAGGGCTTAATAATGATTGATTATGGGGATTAAAAACAATATCAGAAATTTTAGTTAAAGGTGCTAAAGCAGAAGATTCGCTAATGCTTAATTCAGCGCCTGCAGAGCGCTGCATTTCAGGCCACTCTTTTCGAAGGACATCTTGTGTGTACTGTTTTAATGTGGCCATTAATGGGTCGCCCACACGTGAATCGAGGTTTAATGAGATTCTTCCAAGCGTGCGTAGCGCGTCCGCCTCGCTGATGATTGCGGCTCTTGCTTTCGCATTCACCTGTGCTACGTCGCTGAATATAAATGCGAGACTCAATGATAAAAATATTAAGCTTCCATGATTGATGAAAACGATACCATCAAACATGCCAACCAACTTTGTATTTAAAGACGGACGAAAAGTCACGTGCGCAATTAAAAAAGCAATTAAATAAGATACGAAAGTCAATCCTAACGCCAACAAGAAAAAATTTGATATGCTCATTAAAGTGTGACCTTTCGTAAATGATATGTACCGAACACATGAGCCCCAAAGCGATATGGGGCTTTTTTTTCTCTAAAGGGTACGGTTGGAGAGGTGTAGGGGAGTTTAGATAGCCCAGTTATCAAGTTAAAGTTTTGGCACTTTGGAAAACTCTTTTACATTATTTGTAATCAAAAGAGCATCCAGACTTAAAGCGTGCGCAGCAATGAGCGTGTCAAGAGAGCCGATCGGTGCTCCACGTTGTTCTAGGTGGCTGTGTAATTCACCGTAGGCCCAGACGCACTTCTCGTCAAACGGTAAAATTTCAAAGGGCGCCAAAAACATTTCTAAGGCGTCATGGTTTCTTTGCGAACCGCTCTTTGCTACGCCATAGGCTAGCTCGGCGGCGACAACTGATGAGACACCCAAATCCCCAGCGCGATATTTTTGAAACTTCTCAATAACGTGAGCAGGTCTTTGGTTAATGATGTAGATGCAAATATTAGTGTCGAGCAAAATCATGGCAATAGAGTTTCTCTGACTTGCTCATCTGGCTGAGATCTTTCTAGCGTAAAGCCGGGCTCAAACAAAGACAGTGCTGTCGGTAGGATGCCCCAAGGTTGATCTGAGGGCATCAATAAAACCGCGTTGCCAACATGCTTAACTTTTACTTCGGTGCCGGCGAAGCGGTACTCTTTGGGCAATCTGATTGCCTGACTGCGCCCCGATTGAAAAATGCGTGCGGTATCCATGCTTTTCCTCTTATCTTAGTGATATACACCAATGGTAGCTATCATTCTGATTCTTTGCAAGCTCACGCTCAATCAGCAGATACCACTTAGTCTGAAAATGCATTGAAAACAAGGGTGCAATCCATAAAGGTATGTACCGAACACATGGTTTACATATCGTGCCGGCCAAGGAAGAACGTCCATGCCTGATTTTTTCACACCTTATACGCTCAAGGGTGTCACGCTACGCAATCGCATCGCGATGTCGCCGATGACGATGTATCGGTCTGAACACCGACAACATGCGCGAGCCTCCATTCTCTCGCGCTGCTTTCATGGTCGAGCGGGGCAGTCGCGTCCATCGGGAGGTCGGAATTCCGGTGGCGGTTAGCTGGAACCTAGGGCAGCCTGCAGTGGCGAACTAGGTGATATGCGAAGAACTCGTCGACTTGGTGTTCCTCGTGCGACCAGCACTTGCTAACCCGCATTGGCCAATCTGAGGGCACGTGCTCAGAGTGTTATCGCGATGCAATATTTTCAAAAGGATATAGGGTCAATCGGCCGTCGCGTGACAAGACTCTCCTATACTGGGGTATCCAAACCGTTTTCAGGTGACTCTTATGTACTCTAATTCAAACTCCAATCGTTATCTGCGCCTGATTTCAGGTGTGTTGCTGGCCTGTTCGGCCTTGTTTTTTGGTGTCGCTCAGGCGCAGCAAACTTTACGAGTCACCACCATCCCCGAAGAGGCTGCTACCGAGCAAATGCGCAAATTTGGGCCGCTGACCAAGTATCTTGAGCGCGCGACAGGGATGACGGTTAGCTTCGTACCCGTTAACGACTACCCTGCAGCGGTAGAGGCCTTGGTCAATAAGCAGGTGGAACTTGTCTGGTTCGGAGGGTTTACCTATGTACAGGCTCAAATCCGTTCAGGCGGAAAGGTTGTGCCCATTGCGCAGCGCGAAGAAGACACCAAGTTTCGCTCGGTTTTCATCACGCAGAAAGATTCCGGGATCACTCAGTTGGCAGATCTAAAGGGCAAGCAAGTGAGTTTTGGTTCGCAATCCAGCACCTCGGGCCATCTCATGCCGCGTTCTTTCTTATTGGATGCGGGGATCAATCCGGATCGAGACTTTAAGCGCGTTGCTTATTCGGGGGCGCATGATGCCACGATCGCATCGGTTGTGAGTGGTCGCGTGGATGCCGCAGCGCTAGACATCACAGTTTGGCAAAAATTCGTGAATGAAAAAAAGGTGGACACGAGCAAGGTGGACGTCTTTTACACTACGCCTCCCTACTTTAATTACAACTGGTCGGTTCATGCCGATATGCCTGCCGCGTTGCGTGAAAAAATCACTAACGCTTTGCTGGCTCTCGATATGAGTACTCCCGAGGGTAAAGAAATACTGACGCTCAATCGCGCCAGCAAATACATTCCCACGACTCCAGAGAACTATAAGGGCCTCGAGTCAGCGGGCAAAAGTGCAGGTCTTATTAAATAATGTCTGGCCTACGTCTTGAGTTGAAGGGCGTTTGCGCCCGTCATCCTGCCGCGACCAAACAGTCTCGCCCTGCTATAGAAGCACTATCGTTGACGATTGAACCGGGTGAGCACGTCGCGGTCATCGGGCCTTCGGGGGCTGGAAAAACCACCTTGCTTCAGTTGTTGGGTGCAGCTCTTAAGCCCTCGGTAGGGAGTGTGACGCTCGATGGCCAGTCGGTTTGGACGCTTTCGACCCGAGGTCTGCAGCAGCAGCGTGGCCGACTGTTTTATGCGCCACAAACTCCGCCGTTGCCACCACGGCAGCGGGTGATCGTTTCATTACTCGCAGCCAAGCTGCCTGCGTTGTCTTTGTGGCAAAGCCTGAAAAACTTGTTGTATCCACAATATGTCGAAGAAGTTGCTGGCGCGTTGGCGCAATTCGATCTGCAAGAAAAGTTGTGGGATCGCGTCGATCGCCTGTCCGGCGGCGAGCGCCAACGGGTGGGTTTGGCGCGTGCGTTATTAGCGCCGGCGAAACTTTGGCTGGTGGACGAACCTCTGTCCGCCCTCGATCCGACGCGTGCCCGACAGGCCATCGCAACGCTCTTGCGTGAGGCGAGTGCGCGAGGTGTCACGCTAGTGACGACTTTG
>CALQNE010000211.1 GCA_943331855.1 Bordetella parapertussis | reverse complement strand
GCGCATTCAACGCCCAGGCCATCACCCATGGCGGGCACGCGATGTAAGGCCAGCAACACATCTTTGAAGTTCAATCCTGTGGCGTGCACTTCAATTTCGACTTCACCGGCCTGCGGTGCCGCGCGCTCGCAGGCTTGCCAGGCTAAATCATCCAAACTGCCCGAGCTCGGAATCGTGAGTTGATAGTTGGGCGAAGTCGGAACCGGCTTGGCGGCTGCAAGACGCTTCAATCTTGGCGCATAACGCAGCGAATTTCGGTAAGCCAGTTGATCTTCAAGAGGTTGCTCTGCAGGCTGAGAGGCGTCTAAAAATAACAATGAAGCATCTGCTACAAGATCAAGCCCCGCAATATTGTGCTCGAGATCAACTACCCGACAGCCAAAGCTAGACCCTTCAGCGAGAAGGCTCTTCACGATGCCAAACAGGGGTGCGGCTTGAATGGTCGGCGACGAAGTCGATGTGACAGCGCTCGCACCTCGGGTCACAAAGTCTAACAAGAGGTTCTCTGAGACTTTGTGTTGCTGCAGTGCTTGCGCGAGGAAGAGGGGGGCTTTCCAGACTAACCCGCTTTGCTCCGTGAGGGATGTCGCGAGCGAAACGTGAAGCGGTAACTCAAGCGTCCACAAATATAAACAACGGCTGATGCGCTGAGCTGAGAGACGCTCGAACAACGCTAAATAATCGTTCGCAGCAAAAGGATTGATCGTGAATTGTGTTGGACTGATTTCAGTGAACTGCTCACCTTTACAAACAGAGACGTACACAATCTGCGCAGCATCACATCTGCGTTGTAATTGTGCGCTCAAGCCAAAATCGTCAGAAAACACGAGCCAATAGATCTGTTTGCTCGCTGTGGCGAGGACAGGAGTCGCGGTCGGTAGGGGGCTTAACTGCCAGTCAATGTCGTAACACAATTGGCTAATTTGGTTGATCGTCGGCTCTTTCTTATGCCAACTCGCCGCCGCAACTTTAGTCGCTTTCAAGTTTGAGACGTGGCATAGGATCTGGCCCAGCTGATTGAATACAGTGACGTCAGCGACTTGCATGTGCGCCTCAGGACTGCTGGTGAGCACAACATGACAAAATATTTTTTGTTCAAGTGATTGGTATAGCGTCAGGCTGTCAATCGAAAAAGGTAGCCAAATTTCGTCTTTAGGTGTGTCAGGTAAAACCGAAAATAAAATCTGAAAACAGGCATCGAGCAACGTTGGATAACAAAAGTACAGATCGAATTGTTCAACCAGTTGGCTCTTAGAGAGTGTAATTTCGGCTAAGGCTTGCTGATCGAATTTCCAAAGGTGCTGGATCAGACGGTACGAGGGCCCGTAGTGGATGCCGAGTGTCTCACAGTGCTGGTAAAAGTCTGCAACAGATATTTCGCTGGTCAACCGTTCGCGCAGTAGCGTCAGTTGTTTGTCGCTAGGCAAAGCCTTGTTGCTTTGTGAAAGCTGTCCCCTAGCGTTCAAGGTCCATTGCTCTGGTGTTGAATCGGACGACTGAGCGTCGCTGTACAAATCAAATTGGTAACCTTCGCGTTGCTGGTTCAGAATGATTTGAGCGTGATGATCGAATTGTTCTGAAATCGCGAACGCCTGATTGATTTCAAAATTGGATAGATTGACAGGTAGAGATCCACCTTGGTGCATGTAGGCCGAAATGGCCATTTCAATTAACCCGGTGGCGGGCAAGATTGCCTGGCCAAAGACGCGATGCTCTGTTAAGTAAGAGAGCTCGGTATCAAGCTGCGTGCTGAAACGTGTTTGCTGTTCAGGTAAGCCAGGTAGCTCAAGAGGCACGCCCAACAACGGATGGACGTTTCGGTCTTGACAGGTGCCTCGAAAGTTTTCTGGCCTACGCTCTATCCAGTAGCGATCACGCTGAAACGGGTAGTTGGGCAGCGATAAATGAGAGAGCGTTGAGCGCGGATAGGTTTGCTGCCAATCAATCATTTGATGTCGCGCGTGTAGCTTACCCATTGCCTGCAATAGCTGCCAGTTATCCGCTTGGTGCTGTTTCAGGCTTGGCAAAAGTACGGACGCTGACAGCGTCTCCCGGGCGAGTGCACAAAGTATTGGGCTCGGACCGACCTCGATGCAGCAGTCAATTTTTTTTATTTTTAAAAGTTCAGCAGCTTTTGCAAATTGCACGGGTTCGCGGATATGCTTGAGCCAGTATTCTGTAGTGCAGAGATCTTGTTTGGCGAGCTCACCTGTCAAATTGCTAATGATAGGGATGCGTGGGGGATTTAGCGTGATGGTATTTAAGTACTCTTTAAAAGACGCAAGCATGGGCTCCATTAAGGGCGAGTGAAACGCATGAGAGACCGAGAGCATGCTGTAAGCAATGTCTTGTTGTTCTAGACTCTTGAGGATTAACGCGATGCTGTCTTTATTTCCAGAGATGACACAACGCTCTTTACCATTGATTGCGGCGACGGCAACGTCCGCCTGATAGGTCTGCAGGTGTTTGACTAAATCTTCGTAGGACAGGGACACGGCGGCCATTGAGCCATTTTTTGGAAGTGCCTGCATCAGTGCGGCGCGCTTAGCTACGATAGCAATTGCGTCTTCGAGCGAGAAGACGCCGGCAAGGCAAGCCGCAACATACTCGCCTAAGCTGTGACCAACAAGAATCGCTGGTTGCACCCCAAAGGATTGCCAGAGTTTTGCGACGGCATACTCTAAGCAGAAGAGGGCTGGTTGGGTGTACAAGCTCTGGTTCAGGATATCGCTTTCTGTTTGAAACAAAAGTTCAGTTAAAGGTTTGTCGCAATGCAGACTTAAAACTTCTGCACAGCGATCGATCCATTTTTTAAATTCTGGGTACGTGTGGTACAGAGACTGACCCATCCCTGGGTATTGAGAGCCTTGTCCTGTAAACAAAAACGCGATATCTGTGGTGCCGCTGGCGTGCTCTGGCGTATAGATGATTGCTTGATTGGTCTCGCCGCGTACAAACTCACTTAAGTGTTCAGCGAGTTCGTGCGCAGTTGCTCCTAAACAAGACACGCGGTACTTAAGATTTGCTCGACTTGCCGCCGCGTTTGCACAAAGCTGATAAAGGTTGATGTTTGAATTGTTCAGCAGTAGTGCAGAGTAGGTATTTGCTAACGCACGGAGTGCTTGCTCAGAGCGGGCACTCAGGTTCAGAATCTGTGTAGAGGCCGGCATCGCTGTGGTGTCGACACTCATCTGGCGCACACTAAGTGGCGCCTCTTCGAGGAGGATATGAGCGTTGGTGCCGCTAAAACCAAAGCTGCTGACCCCAGCAATACGGGGTTTGCTAGAGCGCGGCCAAGGCTGGGCTATTTGCACCACACGCAGAGGTTTGTCCTTCCACGGAAATCTTGGAGTGGGTGTTTCACAATTGAGGTGAGGGGGTAGTTGTTCGTGCTCAAGCGCAAGTACCAACTTCATAATTCCTGCGATGCCTGCCGCTGCTTCTAAATGGCCAATATTCGTTTTAATCGACCCTATCCAAAGTGGATCATTTAAAGCGCGATGTTCACTAAAGACTTCAGACATTGAGCCAAGCTCAATGGGGTCACCCAGCGAGGTTCCCGTGCCATGTGCTTCAACGTAACTGACATCACCGGGGTTTAAACCGGCATTTTTTAGGGCTTGTTTGATGACGGCAGACTGGGAGGGGCCGCTCGGAACAGTCAGTCCACCGCTGGCACCGTCTTGATTGACTGCAGACCCACGAATGAGTGCCAAAATCGGATCCTGATCTTTGAGTGCATCACTTAATCTTTTGAGGACGACGACCCCGCAACCTTCTCCTCGCACATAACCGTCTGCCGAGGCGTCGAAGGTTTTGCATTGGCCGTCTGCCGAGAGCATATGCGCTTTAGAAAAATTGATACTGAGACCCGGCTCTAGCATCAAATTCACGCCGCCTGTAATCGCGAGTTCGCATTCGCGACGCCTTAAGCTTTCACAGGCAAGATGAATCGTGACTAAGGATGAAGAGCATGCGGTATCCAGACTCAGACTCGGTCCGGTTAACCCTAAAATATAAGACAGTCGTCCAGCCGCTACACCCAACGATGAGCCAGTGCCTGAGTACGCATCTATTTTGTGTAAGCCGTTGATGGCTAAAAGTCGTTGACCATAATCGTAGGCAATGACGCCGATAAATACGCCGGCTGACGTACCATAGAGTTCGCGTGGATCGATATTTGAGTTTTCAAGAGCCTCCCAGGTCACTTCGAGTAAGAGGCGCTGTTGCGGATCCATCGAAGCGGCTTCGCGCGGTGAAATTCCAAAAAACTCAGGGTCAAAGTCAGCAACGTTTTTAACAAAACCACCGAAGCGGGTATTCATCTTGCCCGGTACGGTTAAATCCGGGTCGTACAGTGCGTTGATATCCCAGCGCTCAGCAGGGACTTCGCAGATTCCACTTTGACCCTTTGATAACAGATCCCATAGGGTTTTTGGATTGATGGCGTCGCCGGGTAGTCGGCATCCCATACCGACAATCGCGATGGGTTCATTTTTTTGAGTTTGAATCGCTTCTAATTCTGACTCAAGTTCTTGAATACGAACGAGGGCACCCTTGATCAGATCACGGGAGTTTTGTGGAGTCGAAGTGCCTTCAGCCATGGGATGTTGAATCAGTTATTTTTTAAGTTTAGATGCGAGAAGCATCTCTAAGTCGTCTTGAGAGAGGTCATCAAATTCATTTGTGGCAGGTGCGCTCGCCGTGACGACAAGGTCAGTTACGTGCGGCTCATCCGTTGTAAAAAGATCAGGCATTTGCGTTTTTAAGTGATCGCTGAGTGCCTCAAGCGTTGGGTAGTCGAACAAAAGCGTCGTGCTTAAAGAACAAACGAAATTGGTTTCGAGGCGATTTTTTAACTCTACCGCAGTCAGTGAGTCGAGCCCGAGGTCAAACAACGGTTTTCTAAGTTCGATCGATTCGTTCTCAGTTGCTCCGATGACCTTGTTGATGGCTGCTTTGAGGAGTTCGACGAGGTGGCGATCGCGTTGAGAGCGATCGACTTCATTTAACTGCTCGCGCCATAGAATTTGACCCGTTTGTGTTTGCGTCTGGGCCAGAGGCGCTGAGCGGTCAGCGGTGGTTTGGACTTGTCTGAACAAGGTATAAAAACCGTCATGCGCTGCCTTAGGAAAGGTTCTCAAAAACTGAGACCAGTTAAGAGCGGCCACTCCGATCTGTGGCGGAGCGTCTTTGCCTAAGCCATTGAAGACTTGCAGAGCTTGTGCGGTGGTGAGTGGGGCGATTCCTAAGTCGAGCAAGCGTTTGGCTTGAATGGTGCTCAAGCGCTGCGCCATGCCTGCTTCTTCCCAGGGACCCCAATTGATACTCTGACCGGGCAAGCCTTGTGAGGCACGTAACGACATTAAACGATCGACGAAGGTGTTGGCGGCGACATAGTTCGCCTGTCCAGGTGAACCCGTGATTGACGTGAGCGAAGAAAATACAACGAAGAAATCTAAGTTTAAATGCCGACTCAAGGTGTCGATATTGAGTAAACCTTGCGTCTTGACATTCAACGCTTTTTCAAAATTTTGCCAACTCATGTTCTCAATCAGGCCATCCTGCAGTTGTCCTGCTAGAAATAAAATGCCTTTGACAGGTATTTTTTGATTAGCCTGTTCAATCCAACGCGCAGTCGCTGCATAGTCAAGGACGTCGAGTTGCGACACTTCGATCTGCGTGCCGGAGTCTCTGAGTTGGGCAAGTTTTTGTGAAAAATCGTTTGTTGGCAGGCTTCGGCCGCACAGAGACAGATGGCGAGCACCTCGATCGCTCAGGTTTTTGGTGAGCAAATAGCCCAATCCGCCTAAGCCGCCAACAACTAAATACTGGCCGTCTGCGTCTAACTGAATCGACTGAACGGCTGGAAGATTCAAGGCCCGTAAACGTTGGACCCAGCGTTTTCCGCTTCGTAAGGCGACTTGGTTGTCGTGCTGCTCAGCGATCAACGGTTGCTGCACCATATCGATGATGACTTTGCCAGTGTGCTTGGCCTGCTGCATCGTGCGAAAAGCCGTTTCGACCGCCTCAGCCGCAAAGGTCTGGTAGGGCAGTGGTTTAAGTTCGCCGGTGGCAAACCGCTCAAGCAGCTTGTGAAGTAAGGCTTGTAGTACCTGACGCTGCTCCCGGTAGAGCACCATCAGATCAATCGGAAAGTATTCGATTGACGTGGAGAATTGCGCGATCTGGTCGGGAGTGCGCAAATC
>CALQNE010000210.1 GCA_943331855.1 Bordetella parapertussis | reverse complement strand
GGGAGATAGCCTTGGTTGACTTAACAATAAATCGTGTCGACTACTTTGCGTAGGTGTCCATAATATTCACAGCTTTGCGATCGAGATTGTTTACGTAGGGTCATTATCAATACGGTCGCTTTAATTGCACACCACCCAAGACATACTGATTGCAAGCCTTGGATAAGAAATACCAATTTGGGACTGCGCGCGCCGAAATAGTTGTGAGAATACCCAAGAAATAATCATTTGCATAAAGTGGCTTTTTAAGTTCCTCTTGATAGGCGTGGGAGTCGGCCAAGGGACTTTCAACCAAAAGACTAAAGAGCAAAAGCACGATGAAGGTCATTGCCGTAACCAAGCGAGTTAACCACGTAGACTTCCCCCAGCGCTTTTGAAAAATGCTCACTGTCATTCCTACCAACTGCGCCAAATTAAGTAAAGCAAAAAAGATAGAGATCCCCAAGGTCAAAGGGGGAATAATTAAATTACGGTAGGCATTGGAAAGCAGCATCTCAGGATAACTAATGCCTAACTGCGATTGAATTTGTTGTGGGGTTTTACCAGTCCACGCCGCAATTTGTTCGTTTCGACTGGGAGCATAAAGCGCAATAGCCGGTAATAAAGAAGCCGCAATTTTGCGGTCTTGCTCAGCGAGTGGTTCACTCAAAATCAAATTACCACTTAAGGTTGCTAGCGAACCATCAGCTGCCTTAGAACTAAGAACAGCGAGTAGCAAAGAGATTTTTTTATCCTCTAAGTTTGCCTGCTCAACCAAGTAATCGGTTAGCATTTTTTGCACATTCCACATCAAGGAAATGCCCACGATTAAACATAAAAAATAGCGCAGGCCATTGAAAATATTTAATCCAGTACTTAAGCGATACAAGATGAGACTTAAACCTAGCCCCGACATCACCCTACCCCAAAACTCCAATCCCAACAAAATATCCTCAGAGGCAAAATCAACCGTGAGATTTAGGAGTTGGTAGTTAAAGCCAAACTCAACAGCAATATAAAAGAATGTGAAGAAATAAAAGACCCACCAATTAAATTTTGGATCGGAAATAAAGTGGGCTCTGGGTTTCACGAACTGAGTATATTTCTAATAGGTTTTAGCGATTTTGCTTTTACATCAGGTCGAGTCAATCGTATCTTTGGCACCCGAATTGTTCGAGATTGCAACGAAGATAATAAAAACAGCCCACATCGCTGTGAGCCGTTTGGGTACTGGTGCCCCCCGTGAGTAGAGATGAGTCTTAGCAAATGCAATGTTCAAAAAAACCAGATCTTCTACAAAGGCCGTGGTTTTTTCGTGTCTGAGACTAAAATAATCCGTCCGCCCAAAATCGTAGCAACGACAGGTATATCTTTTATCAGAACTGGCGGGACGGTCATGGGATCGTCCTCAAGCACCGTAAAGTCAGCGAATTTACCGGGTTCAATACTACCGATTAAGTCCTCTTGACCCAAGGTATAGGCCGCATCAATGGTCACCATGCGCATAGCTTGTTGAACGGAAATGGCTTGAGCAGGCGCCCATTTCTGATCACCCGTATACAGACTAAGCCGATTGACCACGGCCCAAACCTCAGTTAAGGGCATTGGTGGCGCGACTGGGTTATCTGAGTGCAGCGAAACAACTACACCCTCTCGAACCAGGTCTCCCACACGTGTCGCGTATGACACGCGGTCATGTCCAATATCCTTAGCTTGTATACCAGCACGCGTGTAAAAGTAGGCGGGGTTCACACTAACGCTTGCACCAAGCGCTTTTACTTTTTTGACCATCATCGAAGTTGGCAATCCAAAATGTTGCAATGTAAAGCGATGATCAAAACGAGGTTTTTCTTCTTGAAGTAATTGCAAAGCAGAAAGAGTATTTGCAATACCCGCGCTACCATTTGAATGCACATGTATTTGAAAACCTGCTTGCCACCATGGCGACATGGCTTTCGCGTATTCATCCGCGCTGGAATAAAAGATAAGTCCTTTGTGCCAGTCGGTATATGAGGGATTTTGTACCATCATAGTGTTAGCGAGATAGGCGTCATCTCCGATAAATTTTACGCCTTTGAACAGTAGACGATCCGAATTTAAGGCCGTGAGCCTTTGTACTTCAATGACTGCTTGTGCTCCGTACTTTTGAATAAAGCTATCTGCGTGCGCGACTGGAAACAATCGTAACGACGTTGCGGTGGATTCGGTGATTTTCTTAAAAAGGGCTGTCTCTAGCGGAATATTTAAGATGCCAAAAGTCATTTCACTATATGAAGTAATCCCATTTTGCTGTGCCAGATCATTCGAATACAACATAGCGATCGGGAGTTTCTCTGGGTCAAGCAGATCTTTGCCAGCCACATCGTTGACATATTGCGAGGCCGCTGCACCTAAAAAACGTCCAGTCAACGAACCATCTTTTTCGAGACCGATACCGATAATATTTTTAACTGCGTTTGCCGTAATGCCATATTTTTCAAGGGCGGCTGTATTCAAGAAGAAATTATGCTCAGAACTATCCCAAACCAGAATTGGACGTGTGCTTGATACGTGATCAAGCATATAACGATCAGGCATCTCACCCATCGCTGCGATGTCATAGCCCCACGACAACAGAGTTTTGTTAGGCGTACTCATTGCGGCGGAATATTCTTTAAGCTTCGTAATAGCAGCAGTAAGATTCGCTACACCCGGAAACGCGGGGCCCCAAGGATTGGGGAGTGGTTGCGCGGTCAGTGGGAGGCTAGTTTGAGTGATTCCGCCAAGCAAGGGGTGCCCATGTGCTTCAACAAAGCCTGGATATAAAATATTCTCTGAAAACTGGTAATTGATTTCATGTGGATACCTGTCGAGCCATGGCTTTAGCTCGGCGAGTGATCCAACCGAGATAATTTTTCCGTCAGCGACAGCAACAGCAGAAGCGCTAGGAATAGCGGGATCCATCGTGACAATTTTTTTTGCTACAAACACTGTTATTTTTTTTGGTGCAGACATGTGCACAGATTCAACACTAACCTGCGCCAAGATGGGAAGCGGCAAACTGGCAAGCCAGATTGCGTAACAAGAATATTTAAGTAATTGGATACGATTCAAAGGTAAACCTCAGTACGAGCGCAAGCGTTTTATAAATTCAAAGGCCTTTTTTCTCAAACCAGCGAAACATACCAAGCGTAATTACTGCAAACACCATTGCAACAATCCAATGATTCACCCCAATGACTTCTGGTAAACCAACCTTACCCAAGTCAGACCAGGCAAGTACCGTCGATTTAAAAAAAGGATACATTTCGGCATAAATTCCAGCGCCAACAACCATACCAATCACGCCAAAAATTGCAGGCCAACGGCCTTCACCCATTGCACCTATTGAAGTACCAGGACAATAGCCCATCACAGCCCAGCCTATGCCAAACAAGGCGCCACCCAACAGGACTCCTCCAACATTCATCGCCTTGTGATTGAGCGTAATAAGTCCCATATCGTGCAAAGCCAATATGCCAAACATACCCACAACGATGGCTGAGAGCATGAACTTAAAAATTGTCATATCTTTTAGCAGCAATGCGCTCACTTGTTTTTCATAGCGTAAGACGCGACCCTTTTGTAATAAGAAACCAAAGATAACGCCCGTCGCCAAACCCAAGAGTTGATCTGTAGACATGATTATTTTCCTTTTCTATACATAAGGTTCGCCACGACTACGCCAGACCCAAAAAACATCACAAGAGCAACAAATGAACTTTCTGATAATTGCATCATGCCGCTTAACCCATGCCCGCTCGGGCAACCATCCGCTAGACGCGCCCCAATCATTGCCACGATGCCCCCTACAAAAGCAAATAGAGCGCGTTTTGGAACTGAAGACCCAAAGCGTTTTTCCCATAACGGTGGTACGCTTTCTAGCTTAAAACTGCCATCCATTTTTGATGAGAGCAAAGCACCAAAGAAGATACCAATCACCATTAAAAATTGCCAATCAACTACAAGCTTTTCTTTAATGTAATAAGCATTTGCGGCTACATAACTTGTATCTGCCACTTGCACTGCTAAGCCTGCCGCGCGTACAAAAGTTGTTGATGCTCCCAAATATGTTGACTTGCCCATATACACCGTCGTCAGATACACGGAAGCGATCGCCAGCACTCCAACCAGGGCTCCCGCCAGATACGGGCTCCACCCTTTAGAACTCGCTTCTCTAGTTTGTTCTGGATTTATCATTTGTAATCCCTATCTTTGATTAGCCTGTGATCCATCGACAAAAACAATTACTTAGAACAGCTTCCATTACTACAGCTGCCACCACAAGAATTAATACCTAGCATTGGATACAGTGGGCAGAACTTAAAGAGGCCGGTCGCTAACGGAACGACACCAATCCAGCCCCATACGCCAACAACATGACTTGCGGCTAGGCCAATTAAAATCAGTCCAACAGAGATACGCAGTACGCGATCGATACGGCCGACATTAGATTTCATAAAACCCCCATTCATTAATATTAAATTTGTACTTGATCAAGACTATGCTTATCAGGATCGAGCGCTTTGATCTATATCAATAAGCTGTGTGTATTAAGCGGCGTTACCACATGATGGGGCCCTACTTACGCTCCACTTCGCTGCGCCCTCGAACACAATCTGAGCGACTGGGCCTCAAAGACGTTGAAGTAAGCTCATCCGCCTTATCCTAGGAGTCACGCAAAGCAACGCCCAAAAGACAAAACCCCCATCATTTCTGATGAGGGCCTTACTATTGCACCCACTGCTGTCAGGGTAGTTTGAGGGTACGATAATATTCGACGTCAGAGGCGAGCATCAGTCGATCTTGTACTAACTGCTGCGCCGCGGCGACTAAACGAGACTGATAGTCGAGATCATCGCGATAGCGCTCTGCAATTGAAGGGCGTGAATCACCGCTTGCTTTACGCTCTGCCTCAGTTTTGGCAAAAGGCATGTAAGAGCCAAGCGTATAACAGAGCTCACCCTGCGCATAGCCAGCCGCTCGGGTGTTGCGACCTGAATAGGTTGCCACCGGTACAGCCACTTCTGGCAACACCACACCATCCACACTATTACCATCGGTATTGACTCGAGGCAACATGATGGCATAGGGTGCAAAACCACTCACAAGACTCGGTGGGTTCTGTGTAAAGTCCACCACTTGCAGCTTGCCATACAAAGGGCTGAACTGGTAACCAGGTATGGTTGGAAACATGTTGCGCAAGGCGTCAATACTGACACGACCTTCAGCAGCACCGGCGGGATAACGTGACGCGGGTGGCGCCGTACCACTGCTTACCCAGGCCTCCATATTGTCCACCGACACACGCAAAACAGGGGCCCAAGTCAACGGATTCAAAATCTGCTCGCAGATTGCCCGTGCAGGTGGTTGCGTCAACGGACGAACGCCCGCATTGGGTGGCAAGCTTGCATGGGGCGTACCGGCCATCATATAGGCTCTTACGTTATCCGGCAGGCCCACTGCGCGTCCCAGCCAGTCTGTCGCAATCAGCGAACCACCTTGCTGCCATTGCTCCCACTCAGAATCGAGATGAATGATCTTTGGACAAGAACCGCTCGCAGTGCAACGTGAGAGCACGCTTTCAGTGCGGCCACTCACTGGATCCTTTTGTTCGACATAAGCAAAAGGGAAATCTGCGCCTGGATAACCACGCATTTCATGCTGCAAGTCTGGTGCTCGGCCGGGCTGGGCAAAGCGTTGATTAAAGTAACCACGCTTTGCGCCAGAACCTTGCGGAACGACACCATCAAAAGCCTTTTTCCCGTGCTCGTCAAGATTGAAATCCTGATATACAAAATCACGTAGATAACGACCGCTTTGCGACAGCCCTGTCGCGATGCCTATTTTGATGGATGGAATCTGCACTGCAGCTTTAACGCGCTGAGCTTCACTTGTATCTTGTCGCAGCAGCGACATTAGGTCGCGAAACGATACAAATGACAAGCCCATTACCTTGGGGTCTCTGGCCAGATATTCGATCTGGTACAGCGCACCTCGGTCATAGCCGGGCTGTAAGGCAACACGCACCTTGTCGTTGCCGATAACTTCCACTTGGCTCGCGTTAAGCGTGATAGCGACATCATCGGCACGCTGCCTAACCCGTACGATAGGAAGCCCTGTCGAAGGCTTTGCCATTGGGTAATACAAACGTGCTTCAAAGGCCGTGGCATTTGGTGCCACGGGTGGTATCTGCGCGCCAGATGAACCGTCCAGTACGATTTCATCGCGTACCACTGCAGTAATCATCTTGCCCACG
>CALQNE010000209.1 GCA_943331855.1 Bordetella parapertussis | reverse complement strand
TCAAGTATCAACGCAGTCGCGCGCGCACCAAGCTGCAACGAGCCGCCACGCTCAACAAGCTCAAGCGCTAGTCGACGCAAAATCAAATCCGGGCCGCGCTCTTTCCAGTCACGCCCAGCCTTAAGCGCACGCGGAGGCGCCATGCACCAGCGATAACCCTCTTGCGGATTAAAGCGCATAAACGTAGCGCCCTTACCTTGCAACCAGGTAATCAGGCGTGCGCCTGTCTGCGCCAGCGCGCGCGCCAACTCGGGCTTGGCCTCATTGCCCGAGACGCGAGCGATATGCTGCTCTAAGTCTTGTTCCTCGCGAAACGGATCACGAAAACCAATATGCAAGATACCGCCTGACTGCCTCGAATTGTTCGGGTAAGCAATGCCCTCACCTTGCTCGAGCATCAGGGGTCGTAAGCCTAACTCAGCCGCGCGCACGCCCGCGGTCAAGCCCGCGATGCCGCCCCCAATAATAATCAAGTCGTATTTGGTGTTCGATTCAGTCATTTAAAACAACCGTGTTCGTTTCATTTGCCAAGAGAAATCGGCACAATCTTCGCAGCGACTGCAGCCGCTTGCCAAAGCTTTAATTCGGCATCGAAGAACGCGTCCATCTCTTTAGGCGAGCCACCCATCGGATCAATCGCCTGTTGATTAAACTTTTGAATGACTTCCGGGAGCGCAAGGATCTGATTAATCTCTTTATTCAACAAATTGACGATCGCATCTGAGGTACCCGCCGGTGCAGACAGTCCCATCCAATAACCTGTCGCGATATCAGGCAAGCCTGATTCGGCCAAGGTTGGTACGTCGGGTAAATAAATCGACCGCTTCGCTGAGGTCACAAACAAGGGTTTTAAGTCGCCACGCTTGATGAACTCTCGTTGCGCAGAAATCGTTCCAAAGTATCCAATTAAATTTCCCCCCAACACATCGGTGACCGCGGCCATCGCACCTTTATAGGGGATATGATTCAGCTGTACCTGCGTGCGATCTGCAATGAGCTCCATCAACAGATTGTGGATCGTGCCGATACCAGACGAGCCATACGTAAATTGTCCTGGATTTTTTTTCGCATACGCAATCATGTCTTGCGAATTATTGATGCCTATCTTGGGCGTCACCGCAAAGACATTGTCTGCGACGCCAAGCAACACGATATTTTTCATATCCTTCCTGAAATCGAACGGAAGATTGGTATAAATCCAAGGGTTAATGGCGGTGGTAATCGTTGTTAAATAGAGGCTGTAACCATCCGGTGCCGCTTTTGCCACGGCATTCGTCCCGATAATCGTGTTGGCACCCGCTTTATTTTCGATCACGACCGGTACCTTGAGCCGCTCGCTTAAACCACGACCAACCTCACGGGCCAAGAAATCAGTTGAGGCGCCCGGCGCCACGCCCAGTACGATCTTGATCGGTTTATTGGGATAGATATCTTGCGCTTGGACCGCGCCGCAGTATAAAAGCGTATTACAAAGCAGCAACCCCGCCGCAATGATGGTTTTAAACATAGCCGTAATCTCCTCTTTGTTTTTGTATCCGCACTGCCCTATGCCAAAATACAGAAAGTACTTTACATTGAATAACGGGGCGCCATTCGCCCACTATAACAAGTCAACCGAGAGACATCACCATGCCCTTTTACGAAAAAGGTAGTACCAAGATCCATTACAGAGAAACCGGCTCAGGCTTTCCGATGTTGATCTTACCGGGCGGCGGTCTCAACGCCACCACGGCGTTTTGCTCGACGACCTCCCCCTTTGATCCAATGGAAGAGTTTCGCGACACCTATCGCTGCATCATCGCTGACTCTCGCCATGCGAACAGAGGCTATTCAACTGGCCCACTCGAAGTTGATCGCCCTTGGGACGCGTACACCGATGACCAGCTGGGTTTAATGGATCATTTGGGGATCGACAAATTCTTAGTCATGGGCTTTTGTATTGGCGGCCCCTATATTTGGAATCTGCTCAAAAGAGCGCCGGGGCGTGTTGTCGCGGCCATCCATGCACAACCCAGTGGCTTTCGCCCTGAAATGCCCGAACTATTTCGCGACGGCAACATGAAAGATTGGGCACCAACGCTTTGTGCACAGCGCCCTGGTGTCACCATGGATATGGCGCATGCATTCTTAACCAACATGTATACCAACAGAAGCGATTTTGTCTTTACGGTCGACCGCGATTTTGTGCGTAAGTGCAGTACGCCAACGTTGGTATTACCTGACGACAGCGTGCACCATCCTTACGCCGTTGCCAAAGAGGTCGTGGATCTTTGTCCGGGTGCAGAGGTCAGCATCTACCCCTGGAAGCAACCTACCAGCCTGGTGCCGCAGGCTGTTGCGCACATTCGCACGTTCTTGGCCAAGCACGCACCGAAATAGTCCCTGCTAGGGGCTGTTAAGCCTCTAGTAAGTGACAGCTGACCATTCGGCCTGAACCCAGCTCTGTTTGCACGGGTTCAGCCGTTTTGCAGCGCTCAAGGGCGACTGGGCAGCGCGTATGAAAGTGACAACCGCTCGGGCGCTTGATTGGGCTAGGGACGTCACCCTGCAAGACCATACGCTGCGTTTTTTTCTGTGGATCTGGCACAGGGACCGCAGACAGCAACGCTTTGGTATAGGGGTGTTGAGGATCCGAAAACAATTCGCGGCGCTCAGCGAGCTCGACGATTTTTCCAAGATACATCACAGCAACGCGATGTGTCATGTGCTCAACAATCGCTAAGTCATGGCTAATAAATAACAACGCCAAACCAAGCTCTTGCTGTAGGTCTTGCAGCAAATTAACGATCTGCGCCTTCACAGATACATCAAGTGCTGAAACAGCTTCGTCGCAAATAATTAAATCCGGCTCAGCCGCCAAGGCTCGGGCGATACAAATGCGCTGACGCTGACCACCTGAAAACTCATGGGGCCAGCGCCCGCCGGCGTCTTTACCCAGTCTGACTTTTTCTAATAACTGCGCAACGCGCGAGTCAACCTCGGCCTCAGATTGTGCGAGCCCAAAGTTACGAATCGGCTCAGCAATGATGTCACGCACCCGCATTCTGGGATTCAAGCTGGAAAAGGGATCTTGAAAAATAACTTGTATACGCTTGCGTAATGGCCTCAAGGTACTCGCACTGAGCGAATCAATTCTTACGCCATCAAGCCACACCTCTCCGGCAGTCAAATCAAAGAGGCGCAAAATCGAACGACCCACTGTTGATTTGCCACAGCCTGACTCGCCAACTAAGGCGAGCGTTTCACCTTTACGAATTGAAAACGAAACATCGTCGACCGCGTGTACCTGGCCAGTTACCCTGCTAAATAAGCCGGTTTTAATCGGAAAAAATTTCTGCAGATGGCGAACCTCGAGTAACACGGGGTTTTCGTTTTGGTGCATTGCTTCTGTTTGTGAGGTGTTAGTCATTTGCAAACGCCATTTCACCCGCAAAGTGACAGGCCACCAAATGGCCTTGGCCTTTGTTCTGCATCGCGGGTGCAATTTCGTGACAGGGCTCTTTTGCTAGCGGGCAACGCGAAGCAAACACACAGCCTTTAATCTTTTGCTTCAAACTTGGGACCAAGCCTGGAATTTCTTTTAAGCGCGAAGTATGCCCCTGCAGCGATGCCCCTAACTTGGGAACAGCGCCCAACAAGCCTTGTGTGTAGGGGTGCAAGGGATGCGCAAATAATTCACCGACCGGCGCCTCTTCAACTTTACGTCCGGCATACATCACCATCACGCGCTCAGCGACCTCGGCGACCACACCCAGATCATGTGTAATCAACACAATCGCTGCACCGATTTTATTTTTAAGATCTGCCATCAAATCTAGAATCTGCGCTTGAATCGTGACATCTAATGCTGTGGTCGGTTCGTCAGCAATCAACAGTCGTGGGTTGCACGCCAACGCCATTGCAATCATCACGCGCTGACGCATACCGCCCGACAACTGATGCGGATACTCATTTAAACGACGTGGCGCCTCTGAAATCCCAACAAGCTCCAACATTTCAGTCGCACGCGCGTTGGCTTGCTCGCCACTAATCGCTTGATGCAACAGCAAAGTTTCACGCAACTGTCGCCCGATCGAGAGCACAGGATTCAAACTGGTCATCGGCTCTTGAAAAATCATCGAGATCGCGTTGCCCCGAATCGCACGCATTTGCTTTTCAGAAAGCGTCAACAAATCCTGATCCATAAAGCGAATTGAACCTGCGATTTTTCCGGGTGGCTCAGAGATCAGCCGCAAGATCGACATGGCTGTCACAGACTTGCCGCAACCCGATTCACCAACAATGGCGAGCGTTTCACCCTCGTTCACTGAAAAGCTCACGCCATCCACCGCGCGATTCACGCCATCCGGTGTCCGAAAGTGGGTTTGTAAATTTTCGACTTCAAGCAGTGCCAAAAGAGTTCTCCAGTTAAGCCGACTTAGACTTGCGCGGGTCTAGCACATCGCGAAAGCCGTCGCCCAACAAATTCACTGCTAACACCGTGAGTGACAAAAACACGGCTGGAAAGAAAATAATATAAGGCTTGATCTGAAACAGCGTACGGCCATCAGCCATGATGTTGCCCCATGACGGAATGATGGGCGGCACACCAGCACCGATAAACGACAAAATCGACTCGGTGATCATGGCAGAGGCGCAAATGTAAGTCGCCTGAACCGTCAAAGGCGCGAGCGTATTGGGCAAGATATGACGCCAGATCAGCATCGGCGTGCGGCAACCACAAGAAATCGCGGCATCGACATAGGGTTGCTCGCGTAGGGTCAACACCACGCCACGCACCAAGCGCGAAACACGCGGGATCTCGGCAATCGTAATGGCAATGACCACATTCTCGACGCTTGCGCGGGTGAGCGCCATCAGCGCAATCGCCAACAAGATGGGCGGGATAGACATCAAGCCATCCATGACTCGCATGATGATTGAGTCGGCCCGGCGAATCGTGCCAGACACCAAGCCAATCACCAAGCCACTGACCGATGCCAACAGCGCGACCGCAAAGCCAACGGTTAATGAGACGCGCGCACCATATAAAACACGTGAATAAATATCTCGACCAAACGCATCGGTGCCAAACCAGTTCTCCCACGACGGTTCACGATTGCGCTTAATCGGCTCGAGTGCCGTCGGATCGACGGTACCAAGCCAGGGTGCGGCAACCGCTAAGAACAACATACAAATCAACAGCCCCAAGCCAATCGCGATTGTCGGGTTGTTCAAAAGAAAACCAACCCAGCCCTTACGCGTGCGTACGGGTGGCAAAATATCGGGAAGCGCAGGCGCTGCAGCGTAACTAGTCATTAGTAACGAATCCTGGGGTCAATCACGGTGTAAATCACATCAACGAGCAAGTTCACCAAGACATATACAAAGCTGAACACCACAACCAAGCCCTGAATCAGGGGATAGTCGCGCCGCACGATCGCATCAATCGTTAGCCGACCAAGTCCAGGAATCGCAAACACACTCTCGGTAACAACAGCGCCACCGATCAGCAACGCAATACCAATACCGATCACCGTCACCACTGGTACGGCAGCATTTTTTAGGGCATGTAAAAACAAGATGCCCATTTGCCCCATACCTTTGGCCTTGGCGGTGCGAATGTAATCTTGTGACAACACTTCGAGCATCGTGGCGCGAGTGATACGCGCAATCAAAGCGATGTAGACGAAACCCAGCGCGATCGACGGCAGAACGAGCGTTTCGAACCAAGGCCAAAAGCCCTTCGAAAAAGACACGTAGCCTTGAACCGGAAACCAATCAAGCTCAAGCGCTAAAAAATATGCCAGTAAGTAACCTACAACAAACACCGGTACAGAAAAGCCAGCCACAGAAATCGCCATGATGCCGCGATCAATCCAAGTGCCTGATTTCCAGGCGGCGATCACACCAATTGGCACGGCCACGGAGATCGCAATAATCAGCGTCATCACCATGAGAGATAAGGTTGGCTCGACACGTTGTGCGATCAACTCACGCACGGGCATGCCCGTAAACATCGAGGTGCCAAGGTCGCCTTGCAGCAAATTAAAGAACCACTCAGAAAACCGCAGCAAGAAGGGTCTGTCTAGGCCAAGGCTTTTACGGATTTTTTCAACATCTTCAGGGCTGGCCTGATCACCCGCAATCACAGCAGCCGGATCGCCCGGAGCAATGTAGAGCAAGCTAAACACAAAGAGCGCCACAATCATCATCACCGGGATGGTTGCAAAGACGCGTCTGGCAATATAACTAAACATAAATGTATTTGAATCCGT
>CALQNE010000208.1 GCA_943331855.1 Bordetella parapertussis | reverse complement strand
TTGAATCACGTACCCGGGTGGTTTGGCTTGCCCTTGGCCATCGATACGGCCGCGCATATCGAGCATATGATTTTTGGTGCATTGATCGTGTTCTTTTTAATTGCAGAACCTCATGGGTTGGCCAAGTTATGGACGATTGGTAAAGAGAAACTGCGAATTTGGCCCTTTCCACATTAATTTATTCTGTTGGTCTTTGCGCGTTGTGCCGACAGAGTTTGAGAACGCCCAGTTTGTCGCTGGGATGTTTAACCCGGTGTGATAAACACCAAAAAGAGGTAAACGGAGATGAAGCAGATGAAAATTAAGCAAATGGCTGCAACCTTGATTGCAGCAGGCGCCATGGGCGTCGCAGCAGTTCCCGCATCGGCCGATGATCAGTTCGTGCCGCTGTTGGCGTATCGCACGGGTTCGTTCGCACCCTTAGGTATCCCCTGGGCCGATGGCAAGATGGATTATCTGAAACTTGTGAACGCACGCGGCGGCATAAATGGGGTCAAGCTGACCTATGACGAATGCGAAACCGCGTATGCAACGGATCGGGGCGTTGAGTGCTACGAACGCCTGAAAAAACAGCCACCAACTGGCGCTTCGGCGTTTGATCCACAATCAACGGGCATCACCTTTGCGGTGAGTGATAAGGCACCTGCGGACAAGGTGGCCATCATGACCGTAGGGTACGGCCTCTCGCAGTCAACCGACGGTTCAGTGTTTCCTTGGAACTTTCCTTTACTCGGCACCTACTGGACTGCGGCCGACATCATGATTCAGGATATCGCCAAGCGTGAAGGCGGCCTTAATAACTTGAAAGGCAAAAAAATTGCACTGGTGTATCACGATTCACCTTATGGCAAAGAGCCCATTGCGTTGTTGCAAGCGCGTGCAAAGAAAGAAGGCTTTGAATTATTGCTCTATCCAGTGACCGCACCAGGCGTCGAACAAAAATCAACGTGGCTGCAAATTCGTCAGTCACGGCCAAACTATGTCTTGCTCTGGAGCGCTGGCATCATGACGCCAACGGCCTTGCGTGAAGCACAGGCAACTGGCTATGCGCGTGACAAGATGTATGGCATTTGGTGGGCAGCATCAGAAGGTGATGTGAAAGATCTGGGCGATGTGGCTAAAGGCTACAACGCTGTGACGATTCATAACACCGCTGGCCGCGGTAAGGTGCATGATGAGCTCAAGGCACAGGTGTATGACAAAGGGCAAGGCACAGACACCACGGGCAAGTCGATTGGTACGATTGCACACACGCGCGGTATGGTGATCTCGATGTTGACGGTCGAGGCCATTCGCGTGGCCCAAGAAAAATTTGGCAAAGGCAAGTCAGTGACGTCTGAGCAGGTACGTTGGGGGCTTGAGAATCTAAACCTTACGCAAGAGCGTCTCAATGAAATCGGGTTTGGTGAGTTGATGCGTCCGGTGAAGACCAGCTGCGACAATCACACTGGCGATGACTGGGCACGCGTGATTACTTGGGACGGTGCAAAATTCGAAGTCAAGCCTGATTGGTACCGTTCAGACGCAAGCATCATCGCACCTTTGGTTAAAGAGTTTGCAGACAAATATGCGAAAGATAAAAATCTGACGCCTGTTAAGTGTGCGGGTTAATGCCCTTTGATCGTTGACCGATAGGAACTTGCGATGAGCAACCCCTTGCAGCAGTCCTCAACACCTCCGGCAAGCACTCCAATCTTGCTGGATGTGAATGGGATCGAGGTGATTTACAACCACGTCATCCTGGTGCTCAAGGGGGTGTCCTTGCAAGTTCCTGAAGGTAAGATCGTTGCGCTCTTGGGTGCGAATGGTGCTGGCAAGACTACAACCCTGCGCGCGATTTCAAATTTGTTGCGTGGTGAGCGCGGTGATGTGACGAAAGGCGATATCTTGTATCGCGGCGAACGCATCGATCGACTCACACCCTCAGACTTGGTTAAGCGCGGGGTTGTGCAAGTGATGGAAGGGCGACATTGTTTTGCGCACTTAAGTATTGAAGATAATTTATTAACGGGCGCTTACACACGCAACCTCGGGCGTGCCGATTTAACGCAAGCGCTTGAGCGGGTGTATCAATATTTTCCGCGCTTAAAGCAGCGTCGAAGCAGTCAGGCGGGCTATACCTCTGGTGGCGAGCAACAAATGTGTGCAATTGGGCGGGCCTTGATGGCGCAGCCAAAAATGATTTTGCTCGACGAACCGTCAATGGGCTTGGCACCACAAATTGTCGAAGAAATTTTTGAGATCGTTAAAGATCTGAATCAACGCGAAGGCGTCAGTTTTTTACTTGCCGAGCAAAACACCAATATTGCTTTGCGTTACGCCGACTATGGTTACATTTTAGAAAACGGCCGTGTCATGATGGATGGACAGGCTCAGGCGCTTGCGCAAAACGAAGACGTCAAAGAGTTTTATCTAGGCATTTCGAGTGGCGAACGAAAAAGCTTCCGTGACAATAAATTTTATCGTCGCCGCAAGCGCTGGTTGGCTTAATCTTACAGAGATTCCTACATGTCAGAGTTTTTTGATGCCCGTGAAACGCGTGACCCCGCGCAGCGTGAACAAGACCTTTTGACGAGACTGCCCGCGGTATTTACGCAAGCCGCCGCCCAGGCGCCCGCGATTGCGCGGCAACTGGATCAGATCGATCCGCGTACGCTAAACACGCGTGCCGCCCTAGCGACAGTGCCGGTGATCCGCAAGACGCAGTTACTTGAGCTTCAACAAGAGGCGCGCAAACGCTTGTCTTCAGGCGATCTAGTGATTGAACGCGTTTTTGGCGGATTCTCAAGCATTGGCTGGGGGCCGGCGCTACGCGTGTTTGCCTCGCCCGGTCCAATCTATGAACCCGAAAGTGCCCGGCCTGATTATTGGCGCTTCGGACGGGCGTTATATGCTGCGGGTTTCAGGGCAGGGGATTTGGCACACAATTGTTTTTCTTATCATTTCACACCCGCGGGTGCGATGATGGAAACGGCTGCGCACGCGGTCGGCTGCTCGGTTTTTCCGGGCGGTGTCGGGCAGACTGAACAACAGATTCAGGCCATGTGCGACTTAATGCCAGTGGGCTATATGGGCACGCCAAGTTTTTTAAAAATCATCCTTGAAAAAGCAGACGAGTTGGGCATTAGGATTCCTTCGCTTAAGCGGGCGCTCGTCTCTGGCGAGGCCTTTCCACCCTCGTTGCGAGATTGGTTGCTTGACCGAGGCATCGAGGGATATCAAACGTATGGCAGCGCCGATTTAGGGATGATCGCATTTGAAACGCCTGCGCGCGAGGGCTTGGTGCTGAGCGAAGATATTTTGTTAGAAATTGTGCGCCCTGGCACAAACGATGTGGTGCCAGAGGGGGAGGTAGGTGAAGTGGTGGTGACCAGCTTGAACCCAGATTACCCCTTGCTGCGCTTCGGTACTGGGGATTTGTCTGCGGTGATGCCGGGCGTGTCGCCGTGTGGGCGTAGCAACATACGCATTCGTGGCTGGCTTGGACGCGCCGATCAAACGACTAAAGTACGCGGCCTCTTTGTGCATCCGGGACAGATTGCTGAGGTGGCCCGACGTCATCCAGCGATACTGCGCGCACGACTTGTGATTAGCGGCACAACCGGCGCAGATGTCATGCTGCTTCGCGTTGAAGCCACTGAACAAAGCGAGGTCTTCAAAGAGCAGCTCGTAACGACTGCGCGCGAGTTGACAAAGCTTAGAGCGCAGGTCGAGATTGTTGCCGTGGGTAGTTTGCCTAATGACGGCAAGGTGATTGATGACGTGCGCGTCTACGCCTGAGCCCTGTTCGTCGTGACGAGTTATTCAACGACCAGTGTGCCGCGCATGATCGGCGAGTGACCAGCAAAGGTACATAAAAACACATAGGTTTCGCCGGCTTTTAATTGCGCAACAGAAAATGTGACGCTCGTCGTTTCACCTGTGCCAATTAACTTGGTATGAGCGATGACGCGCTTGTCGTTTTGATCAACGTGGTGTTCAGCGGGCCCTGCTGCCATGCCTGTGCGCGCGACGCCGTCCAGATCACTCTTTTTTGTTAAGACCCAGTTGTGTGACATGGCCAGAGCCGGCAGATGGCCGGTGTGCGCGAGCGTCACGGTGAAATCTTTACAACGCTTGGGTACCACAATATGTGACGGTAGAAAGCGTAAAGCGTCATCCGTTTGCAGGGTGATCGCGCACTCGTTTGCGCTTGCGACGCCAGACATTGATAGTAGCGACAAGAAGAAGAGGATCGTGACGGCTCTAAACATCTTGTGGCCACGGTTGAATAAATTGCCGTACTGTTGCATGGTGTGTTCACTGGTTAACAGACTAATCAGGCGCGTGTTCGTACAAATTGGCCATGGCCGCGACGCGCGATATGACCTTCGAGTTCAAGCGCAAAGAGCTCAACTTGCAATTGCGCGGGCGGCAAACCGGTACGTCGCTGCAATTGCTCCTCTGTAATGGGATCGTAGCCGATTGCGTCCCAGGTGGGTGAACGAAGTGCCTGCGAAGAACGTGCGAACGACGCTTGCGCAACCGAGGAGACGGATTGCGGACGGCCCGCATCTGGGTGCAACTCGGTCAAAATATCTGCCCCTGACTCGACGAGTTTGGCACCTTGTTGAATCAGCGCGTGCGGCCCGCGCGATAAGGGCGAGTGAATCGACCCAGGGAGGGCAAATACTTCTCGCCCCATATCGACAGCCAGGCGGGCGGTGATGAGTGAACCGCTTTTAAGGGCTGCCTCGACCACGACCACGCCAAGGCTCAGGCCCGCGACGATTCGATTGCGTTTTGGAAAATGCGCCGCCAGTGCTGGGCGCCCCAAGTTAAATTCAGACAGGATTAAACCCTCAGAGGACAGAATCTCTTGGGCTAAGGAACGATGCGTCGCGGGGTAAATGATATCGGCACCCGTGCCCAACACGGCGATTGTGCCGCCGCCTTCGAGCCCTGCCTTGAGGGCGCCACGATGGGCGGCGGCGTCGATACCGTGCGCTAAACCGCTGACAATCGCAAAACCTTGTTGAGCTAGATACTGGGCAAAGGCTTGCGCGTGGTCTAGGCCGTCGGCGGTGGCATTACGTGCACCGACGATGGCCAGGGCGTCTTGCGCCAGTCGACTAAGTGCACCTCGCGCGTACAACACGAGGGGCGCATCAGGAAGTTGGCGTAACCGGGCTGGGTAACATGAATGAGCCGGTGTAATGAGTGCTTGGCCGGCCTCGCTGGCCCAGCGTAAGGCGCGCTCGATGTATTGAGCGTCGTCGCAACTGAGCGGCTGTATCAGATGCGTGGCCAGAGAAGGCGTCAACATCGCGCGAAGCGTGGCATACGAGGCTTGGTACAGGGCACGTGGGTCATCGAATGTTTGTAAGAGCCGGTTGGCGTGAATCGGCCCAAGCCCAGGCTGTAGGCTTAAACGTAGCCAGGCGGCAAGCGCATCGTCAGAAAGAATATTTTGCATGCGGCCGAGTGTGCCACGAACCACTTGTCGGACGAAACGCGAACTAGGCTAAAAATGCCCACGCTGAAATCAAAACGCCGAGCGCATATCGCGCTCGGCGTGTCGTGCAACGTAAGGGTTAGTCAGGCGTTCAATTCTCGACCTTGATGCCAGCGTCGCGAATAGCCTTGCCCCAGAACGCATAGTCTTTGGCGATATAGTCGGCAAATTCTTTTGTCGAACCATACAGCGGCACGAGGCCCGCCGCATTCAGTTTTTTACCAACTTCAGGATCTGCCGAAGTGCTGATAAAGGCTTTGGCAAGTGTTGCGATGATGTTGTCAGGTGTTTTGGGTGGTGCGACAACACCGACCCACGACGGTGCTACAACGGCGGTACCCTGCTCTGAAAGTGTTGGGATTTCGTTGATCAGTTCAACACGTTTTTCTGAAGCTACACCAAAGGGAATTAATTTCGTTTTGAAACCGGCAGCTAAGGGCGCAGGCACGAGCGCAAGATCAACCTGACCACCCATGGCGGCTTGCGCAGCGGGCGCAGCGCCTTGATAGGGCACATGCAGCATTTCAGTTTTTGTGACCTGCAAAAATTGTGCCATGGCGATATGACCAGCGCTGCCATTGCCCCAGCTTGAGTAACTGAGTTTGCCTTTTTTCGCCAGCGCAATGAGCTCGGGAACTGTTTTGGCTTCAAGACCTGGACGACCCATCAAAACAAAGTTCACAACAGCAGAAGGTGCAATCGGCACGAATTGTGCAGAGATGAACTTTGGATTTGGATAGAGTGCGGGATACATTGAATAGGTATCTGCACTGGATAGTAATAG
>CALQNE010000207.1 GCA_943331855.1 Bordetella parapertussis | reverse complement strand
GTCCAGGTCAGGCCGTCGCTGCTGACGTCTTCACTGTCGATCATCTGACGCTTAGGAATCAGCTTGTCGTCACAACCGTAAAGTGTGTCCCAAACCAACTGCGAAGCATTACGCACGACATACTGCGTGCCCCAAATTGGGTCAAAGTTGGCCAAGTTAGCCTGTGGTACAAACTTCAGCACGCGGCTCGAAGCTTGCGAAAATGCTGGTGCACCGATCACGCCGGTAGCGGCGAGACTCAAGCCTGCGGCGCCTTTCAACAAACCGCGACGATTGAAATCCATGTATGACCCCTTAGTAAGTGAAAACACATCTCTCTTTAAAGCTTGTTTCATTCAAGCAAAAAACATGCCTGAAGACCAAGTTCGGCAAGACTAAATATTATTTACATTTCACGCTTAGCGACTGAATGAGTCTATCGCCTAGAATCCATAATAGCAATTTCTGTTTACCCTAAGCGATTGGCGGGGTAAGTCTATACAAACATCGGAGAATAAACATGCGCGCCCTGACCAGATACTTAACCCACACAGCCTTAGCCGCCACCGTGGCGTTTGCCGTGGCGCCCTTGACGGCTCAAGCGGCCTACCCCGATCAGCCTATCAAGATCTTAATCCCCTTCACCCCAGGTGGCGGCACCGACTTTGTTTCAAGAATGGTGGGCTTCAAACTGAGTGAGCTCACGGGCTGGCAGGTTGTGCTTGAGAACCGTCCGGGCGCAGGGGGCAACTTAGCGGTTGAGGCAGCGTCAAAAGCTGCGGCCGACGGGTACACCCTGGTCATGGGCCAAACCGACAACATGATGCTCGGCCCCTGGTTGTATACCAACCTCTCGTACGACAGCGTAAAAAGTTTTACGCCCGTCATACAAATTTCAGTTACCCCCGCAGCCGTTGGCAGCGCCGCCAACTCAACAATCAAAACGCCGCAAGACTTGATTGCAAAAGGCAAAACCCCAGAAGGCTTGAAATGGTCAACAGCGGGTGCGGGCACGCTAGGGCACCTCATCGGAGAGGATTTCAAAAAACGTACGAACGTCAATTTGCTGCAAGTGCCCTATAAAGGTGCATCGCCAGCCCTCACCGACGTGATGGGCGGGCAGGTCGATGTGTATATCGGCACACTCACCTCTTTGGTTCCGCTGGTCAAAAGTGGAAAACTCAATGCCGTCGCGGTCACAACAGCCAAGCGCTCGGTCGACTTTCCTGAAATTCCGACACTTGACGAAAACGGCGCCAAAGGAACCGACTTCAGTATTTGGATGGGACTCTTCGCACCCGTAGGCACCCCCGCTGACGTCATCGCGACCCTCAACCGCGAAGTCAATCGCGTGTTGCAGTCGCCAGACGTCATAGCCAAACTCAAGTCTGGCGGTGTGGCTCCAGCGGGCGGCAGTTCGCAAGCATTTGCCGACTTTGTCAAGACCGATTACGCCAAATGGGGTGACCTGGTCAAAGCTTCGGGTATCAAGCTCACGGATTAACTCAGGCGCCTAGCGCGCCTTCAAGTTTATTTTGCGTAGCGCAGTAATTCGGCGAAATCCTCTTCAAAGATTTCGCCGACTTCTTTGTAAATCACTTTATTTTGCGCATCCAAAATCAATAGAATCGGGATGCCCCGCAGGCGACCGAGCGTGTTTTGAAGCGCCGGCGTCATCATGGCCGCAGCAAACGTGTACCGGTTATCGAGCATATATTGCTGAGCGGCCTCTGGCGTCTTATCAATTGAAAGCGTCAGAATATTTAGCGAACCCACCGGCAGCCGTTTTACAAGATCTTGTAAATACGTATTTTGTCTTTTGCAAAATGGACACCATGACGCCCAAATCTGAATCAAGGTGTTTTTATTACTATTCTGAGCAAGGCTAAAGACCGTGCCATCCAGCTTTTTAACGGAACCCAGCTCGAGTGTTTGACCGACCTCAATCGCGCCCACAGAGCCCATCCCAAGCACCGTGAGCGCCACGCTAACCAGCATGGCACGCAGATAACATCGCACAATTTTCAAGTTGAACTCCTCAAAGACTTACGGCACCAGAGGCGCGCCCGACGGTGCAAGGCCAAATTTTGACAGCGCGCCCGCGCGTCGTTGCAGCCACCAACCCGAGGACTCATTCCAGTGTTTAAACTCGGCATCGGGCGCCAGAGCCTGCAAGGTGTGCAATGGCCAAAAGGGGTCATAAAGCGCCTGACGACCAATCGCAATCAAGTCAGCCTGCCCTGACTGCACAACGTCTTCCGCTTGCTGAGGATACAAGATCAAGCCCACTGCCATACTTGGCACCTTAGCCGCGTTTTTGATTTGCTCAGCGTAGGGCACCTGATAACCCAGGCCCTTGATCGAATTTTGTACCGTGGGTGAACCATTGATGCCACCCGACGAGCAGTCAATGATATCGACCCCCCGCTCAGCCAAAAGGGGAGCGATGGCCAAAGAATCGGCGAGACTCCAGCCCTCTTTGCCCGCCCCGTCTTCAATCGAGATTCTAAAAAAAAGTGGCTTATGACTAGGCCAGTTGGCACGAATCGAAGACGTGACCTCAAGCGCGAATTTCATACGCCGACCTAAATCACCACCGTAGGCATCTTGACGATTGTTGGTGACCGGGCTCAAAAAGCTTGAAATCAAATAACCATGCGCCCCGTGAATTTCAACAATATCAAAGCCCGCCTGATCGGCACGCGCAACGGCCTGACCAAATTTTTCGATTAACGCTTCGATTTCTGGAATTGTCAGGGCGTGCGGGGCTGGAAACTCTGGGCCGTAGGGCAAATTTGACGGACCGCGCGGCTGCCAGGGCGCCTCGCCATGTGCCGCATCGGCCGCAGTCAACGGTCCACCACCTTCCCAAACGCGTTGACTTGAGGCTTTACGACCGGAATGACCAATTTGAATTGCTGCAAGTGCACCTTGGGAATGAATAAAATCGGTCAGCCGTTTCAAACCGGGAATAAATTCGTCCGACCACAAACCCAAATCACCGTGCGTAATACGGCCTGCGGATTCCACAGAAACCACCTCAGTCATCACCGTGCCAAACCCACCCAATGCAAATTTGCCGTAATGGGCAAGATGCCAATCCGTAGCAAAACCATTTTCGGCTCGATATTGCATCATGGGCGCGAGCACGAGCCGATTAGGTAGGGTCAAGCCACGCAATGTCAGCGGCTGAAACAGTAACGGGGTATCGGTTGTCATGGGTAAACACTCAGTCTCAAAATTTTATTTATAGGTCAATATGATGTTTTACTATATTAGGCGATGACTTAAGCGCACGAGCCGAACCTGATGAAACCCTATCGCTTTGAACAACGCTTGCTACATTGGCTGATTGCGATCAGCCTTCTCCCATTATTCGTCCTCGGCCTTTGGATGACTGCGCGCGCGGGCGCAAATCTTTGGGATGACCAAACCAACTTACTCTACGGCTTGCACAAGGCCCTTGGTTTTGCTGTGCTACTGATGATGGTGGCGCGGCTGGTACTCAGGGCTTGCGTTGCCGCCCCACCATACCCCGCCAGCCTGTCGCCGCGGCTCGCACTTGTTGCAAAACTGATGCACGGCCTTCTTTATGTATTGCTGGTTGCGGTGCCGCTTCTTGGTTGGGCAGGTGTCACCGCTTATCCGGCACTCATCACGGTCGCGGGCCAGCATCTGCCCGCAATGCCGCTGATCGCGCAAAACGAAGCCTTGGCGAAAAAGCTCTTTGCAGCACATGGCACGTTAGCGCTCGTACTCGGTGCCCTGATCATCGCGCATATCTGCGCCGCACTTAAACATCTTTTCATCAATCGCGATGAAATCTTTGCGCGGATGTGGCCTGGTGCTGCATCAAAAAAAACTAAGTAGCTCGCGCTTGAGCGATTTGCGTGATTAATAAGCCGATCAACAACAAAACAATCCCAAATAATCGAAGCGCACTAATCGGTTGCACCAACGATTCAAACAAACCAAAGTGGTTAATGAAACTCGAGCAAACGATCTGAGCCACCATGGCGTACAAGACCATATTGGCAATGCCAAAACTTGGGGCAAGGCAAGTCACGCTGATCACATAAAACGCAACGATGAGGCCCCCAGCAAAATCAATCGGCCTTGCCGCTCCGAGTTTTGATAGCGAAGGCAAGGCCCCCGTCAGTAAGATTGCAGTGAGCAAGCATCCTAAAAAACCAACACCAAACAACACGACTGGGGCATGAAGGGGCTCGTCAAGCGTTTTACCTAGGCGAGCGTTCAAGACGCCCATCAAAGGAATCAAGGCGCCAGCGGCGGCCGACCATACGGCATAGCGAATCGAACTCAACAGGATGCTCCGGATAAAAAACCACAGACGTCTTGAACTACCACCTTACTTACGCATCAACGCGTGTAAGTGCGTCGATTTTTTCTCGATGCTCAGCACATAGGCCAAATTGATCAAGCAAATATTGTCTTGATGCGAGTTCAAAATCTTCAAACTCAAAACCGGGCGCCACCACACAACTCACAAAACTGAACGAAGTATAAGCCTCGGGCTGAGCGGCGAACCAGGTCCCCGCGGCAATTGTGTACTGAAAGCAGCCTGAATCGGTACCTAGGCGTTGCTTTTGAAGTTGCCCTGTTTTAGAAAAACTATAGATCGCAAGATCGCAGCCTGAGTGAAAAAACCAAGTTTCATCAGACCGGATTCGATGCCACGCCGAAAAATCATCCCCCGACAAAAGATAAAAAATGCTTGTGTAAGCCGACCGATCGTGCGTCCCCCCGACGGTTCGTACTTGACACTCGGCTCGATGCACTTCTTTATAAAACCCACCCTCGGGATGGGGCAGCAGGCCGTGCTGCTCGATTAAATGTTCGCGCTGACTCAATTTTCTTGCCTTTGCCTTTTACTTTTATTAAATGACGCTTAAACTGCATGAGTGTAATCCTCCTTTAAAAATATTATAAAAATGCAGACATCCAATATCCTTCAAGCCATGGCACCCACAGGCACGCTACGTGCGGGTGTCTACACAGGTAATTTTTTATTGATTACTGGCAAAACCGCCGAAGGTGACCCCGACGGGGTCTCGCCCGATCTATGCCGTGCAATCGCGCAGCAACTCGGGGTGCCCCTCAAATTAATCCCTTTTAAAAGCCAAGATGCATTAGTCGAGGCCGTGGGTACCGGCACGTGTGACCTCGGTTTTGTGGGCGCCGATCCTGATCGCGCCGAGAAGGTCACCTTTACCCCACCCTACGTTGAAATCCAAGCCACCTACCTGGTACCAAATGCGTCAAATATCAAGCATGCAAACGAGGTAGATCAGCCGGGCGTACGCATTGCGGTTCCCGCCCGTAGCGCGTATGGCCTCTGGCTCAATCGCAACATCAAACAAGCCACACTCATCGAGGCCGAGGGTTTTGATGCCACCATCGAACTCTTTACAAAAAATAAACTAGAAGCACTCGCTGGATTAAGGGTTGGCCTCGAGGCTGACATCAAAAAAATTCCAGGTACACGTATTGTGGACGGTGAGTTTTTTATGGTGCAGCAGGGTGCCAGCACACGCAAGGGCGACGCAATCGCCGAAAAATTCATGTTCGACTTTATAGAGGGTGCCAAAGCCTCTGGGTTCGTTGCGCAATTGATTCAAAAACATCGCGTTCACGGCCTGGTTGTTGCGCCCCCGGGCGGCACAAAGCGCTAACCCTCCGCCGCGCAATCCGCTGCACCTTGAGCCACTAAATGTTCGTCGCAGATCAAATTGTTTTGATGCTGTTTGCCTTGGCTGGCTGTGGCTTACTCGCATGCTTTTCGCCTGTACTGATCGGGCCGCAGAAAGTCTCTCTCGGACCGCTATGGCTAACTAGCATTGCCTCATTTAGTATTAGTTTCTTGTTTTTCGCTGCCATCCCCGTTGTCGACCCGATCATCCAAACAGCGGCAAATTTTTTTACTCTGGTCTCCTTCGCTTTTACCGCCCTGCTATTTCGATCGTGGCGCGTTCAGATAACGCGTAATCTGAACGTCTCAGTTTGGGCTAGCCTCGTGATATGCGCGATGCTTTACGAACAACTTCGACTTCAAAGCGATTACCACGTTCGAGTCGCCTATATAAGTTGTTTGATCATGTTTTTTTTGCTTTGGCAGGCTTATGAATTAACACATACCCTCCGCAAGCAGCGATCGAGACTTTTGTGGGTGATCTTTCTTTTGACTGTGCTTCAACTCAGCACCCTCTTAGGACGAAGCATCTCCCAGGCGCTAGAAGCCTCTGTTTTAGCAACGAGTATTTTGAGCGAAGATATGGCCCCGCGTCTTTGGCGC
>CALQNE010000206.1 GCA_943331855.1 Bordetella parapertussis | reverse complement strand
TATGCAGGGCGGTGCTACCGCTGAAAATGCGGTAATCCCCATGAACCTGATTGGGCGGGTCGCGCAGCCCAAGGCTGATTTTGTACTCACCGGTATCTGGTCAGTTAAATCACATCAAGAATGCCAGCGCTACGGCGATGCGTGTATCGCCGCCAGTGCAGGTGTACCCACGCGCGTCGATGGCGTGCAACAAGAGGCATTTACCTGGGTGCCTTCGCCTGATACCTGGCGGGTGCGTAAAGACGCGGCCTATCTACACTTGTGCAGCAACGAAACGATCGGTGGCGTTGAGACCATGGACTGGCCTTCAATGGACAGTCTGGGAGCGCCTGAGGTGCCCTTGGTTGTGGATGTGTCATCACACTTTTTATCGCGTCCCATGCCGATTGAACGAACCGGTATGGTGTTTGCGGGGGCACAAAAAAATGCGGGCCCTGCTGGGCTGACCATCGTGATCGTGCGGCGTGACTTGATTGGGCATGCTTTACCGATTTGCCCCGCCGCCTTTAATTATGCCAATGTCGCGGCGCAACACTCAATGTTTAATACCCCTCCAACCTATGCGATCTACATGGCTGGTTTAGTCTTTAAATGGCTTAAAAAGCAGGGTGGGCTCAAGCGGATCGAACAGCTGAACATCGCTAAAGCGCAGGCGCTTTATGGTTTCTTTGAACAAAGCAGTTTTTATCGCTTGCCCGTGCATCGTTCTGTGCGTTCGCGCATGAATGTGCCGTTTTATTTGCCACAGACGTCGCTTGAGATAGATTTCTTGCAAGGCGCGCAGGCGCGTGGTCTGATGCAGTTAAGGGGGCATAAATCGGTTGGGGGCATGCGCGCGTCGATTTATAACGCGATGCCACTCGAAGGTGTGCTGTCGTTAATTGACTATCTAAAGGACTTTGAAAAATCGCATGGATGAGTCACTACAAGCCAAGCTGTTGCCGCTGCGCCTGCGGATCGATCAGATCGATGCTGAAATTCTTGATTTATTAAATCAACGTGCTCGCACAGCTCAAGAGGTCGGTGAGGTGAAGCACGCGTTTCACGCAGAAGGGCCTGTGCTGCGCCCCGAGCGCGAAGCGCAGGTGATTCGTCAATTGCAAACGCTGAATCGTGGTCCGTTGCCTGCTGAGGCCGTGTCGTCGGTGTGGACTGAAATTATTTCAGCCTGTCGGGGGCTTGAGCAATCATTAACCGTGGCGTTTTTAGGTCCGGTGGGCTCTTTTTCTGAGCAGGCTGCCCTCGAACATTTTGGGCACTCAGTGACGGGCATGCCTTGTGCGTCGTTTGATGAAGTGTTTCGTGCGGTTGAGGCAGGTGCGGCCCAGGTGGGGATGGTGCCTGTCGAAAACTCAACCGAAGGTGCGGTGAATCGCACACTTGATTTATTACTGGGCTCGTCGTTGCGCATCCTGGGTGAGCGCTCTCTATTGATTCGTCATTGCCTTTTGGCAAAAAATAACGACATGAAGGGTGTGACCAAGATCATGGCGCATCCGCAGGCGCTTGCACAATGTCAAAACTGGCTAAATCGCGAATATCCCGGCATTAAGCGCGAACCCGTGTCTAGCAACTCTGAAGCAGCGCGACTGGCTTCACTTGATCCGACGATTGCGGCGATCGCGAGTGATATCGCAGCGCGTGCGTGGGGTTTGCAAGTCTTGGCCTCTGGTATCCAAGACGACTCGCAAAACCGGACGCGCTTTTTAGCGATCGGTCAGCTCGAAATTTTGCCAAGTGGACGCGACAAAACGAGCTTAATCCTTGCGGTGGCCAATAGGGCGGGCGCTGTGTATCAAATGCTTGCGCCTTTATCGGTCAATGGCGTGTCGATGACTCGGCTTGAGTCTCGCCCCGCACGTACTGGCCAATGGGAATACTATTTTTATGTTGACCTCGAAGGCCATTGCGCTGATGCACCGTTGAAAAAAGCACTCGAAACGCTTGAACAGCAGTGCGCGTTTTATAAATTACTTGGCTCATATCCCGCGCAATAAGCAGTGGGGTTTGACTTAAGCACTTTTCTTTTTGAACCACGTCGGTGTTACGTTTATGTCGTCAAAAGACTCGGTATTGATTGCTCCCACCCACATTGCGGCAATTGCCCCTTATCAGGCTGGCAAACCGATTGAAGAACTTGCGCGCGAGTTTGGTCTAGATCCGACTCAAATTGTGAAGCTCGCCTCCAATGAAAACCCACTTGGTATGCCCGAGTCAGCACGCCTTGCAATTGTGGCCGCCACGGCGCACTTAGGGCGTTATCCTGATCCTGCTGGCTTTGATCTAAAGCAGGCGTTATCTGCACGCTGGTCTGTGCCGCAAAACTGGTTAACGCTAGGTAACGGGTCAAACGACATTCTTGAACTCGTGGCGTCAGCCTTACTCGAGCCGGGTAGCTCGGTGGTGTATGCCCAACATGCGTTTGTGGTGTATCGCCTTGCGACGCAAGCGCGTGGTGCTCGCCACCTTGTGGTGCCGGCCAAAGAGTTTGGCCATGATCTGCCTGCGATGCTTGAAGCCATTGATGCAACGACCCGTGTGGTATTTATCGCGAATCCTAATAATCCGACGGGTACCTATTTACCGAATGCTGAGATTGAAGCGTTTCTGGCTGCGGTGGCCCAGCGTCATGGTACGCGTGTGACCGTCGTACTCGATGAGGCCTACAACGAGTTTCTCGAGCCCGAATTGCGGGTCGATAGCGTTGGGTTGGTAAAACGTTATCCCAACTTATTAGTTTCACGCAGTTTTTCAAAAGCCTATGGGCTCGCTGGTTTGCGTGTTGGTTATGGCATCGCACAGCCGGCGCTAACTGATCTGCTCAATCGCGTGCGCCAACCCTTCAATGTGAACTCACTTGCCCAAGCGGCAGCGATCGCGGCCTTGCAAGACACTGAATTTTTAAATAAAAGTTTTGCAGTCAATCGTGATGGCAAGGCTCAGCTTCAACAGGGGTTTGCCAAACTTGGGTTAACGTTTATTCCGAGTTACGCGAATTTTGTTCTGGTCAAAGTGGGTGATGCTGCCCATGTCAATCTCGAACTTCTAAAACGTGGCGTGATCGTGCGTCCGGTGACAGGCGATGGTTTGCCTGAATGGTTACGCGTATCGATCGGTTTGCCTCACGAAAATCAAAAGTTTCTCGATGCGCTTGCCCTCATTGTGCAGGCCGGTGCCAAATGAGCACGGCCTCAGGCCCGACCTCTTTTCATATTCCAACGCTTGCGGTGGTGGGGGTGGGGTTGATTGGTGGATCGTTTGCGGCCGCGCTGCGTCAAGCGGGCTGTGTGGGGCGCGTGTTAGGCGCCGGGCGCCGACCCGAGACGCTGCAAGAGGCTTTACGTTTAGGATTGATTGACGAGGCCGTGACCCTGTCCGAAGCCGCTCAGCGTGCAGACTTTATTTTTATCGCGGCCCCGGTGGGTGCGTTTGCGGCGATCTTCGCCGCGCTAAAGCCTTCGCTCAATGTGCGGGCAGTGATCACAGATGGTGGAAGTACAAAGCACAACGTGATTGAGGCTGCACGAGCGGGTCTTCAAGAGCGCATTGTTCAGTTCGTACCCAGCCATCCAATGGCGGGTTCGCACGAAACAGGGCCTCAAGCAGCGGATGCGAACTTGTACAAATCAAAGCGCGTCATTCTCACACCTCTCGTTGAAAATCATCCTCAAGACATCGAGCGTGTGCAGGCAGCCTGGCGAGCCTGTGGCGCGCAGTTGGTATCGCTTAATCCTGCGCAGCATGATGGGGCGATGGCTGCGATTAGTCATATGCCGCACTGGATTGCAGCCTTATACATGCAGCACATTGCACAAAGCGATGACGCAGCGCTTAAGCTTGAACTCGCGGGGTCGGGCTTCAGGGATTTCACACGTGTTGCGCAAGGTTCGCCTGAAATGTGGCGCGATATTTTCGAGGCAAACCGTCAGGCGATGCAAAATGAAATCGCAATGTTTCGTAAAGTGCTTGAGCGCGCAGAACACGCCCTGAACGCAGGTGATTACGTTTATCTGCAAGACATGCTCGAGGTCGCTGCCACAGCGCGGCGCGACTGGGCAGGCAATCAATCGTGAGCGCGGCTGCGTACCTCGATTTGCCGCGTGTCAAGCAAGCGCGGGGCGATATCATCTTGCCTGGGTCTAAAAGCATTTCAAATCGCGTCTTGTTGTTGTCTGCGATTGCGTTAGGATCCACACGCATCGATGGGCTGTTGCAGTCCGACGACACGACTGTGATGTTGAATGCCTTGCAACAACTCGGGGTACAGGTCACGCGTCATTCTGCTGAGTCGGTCACGGTACAAGGGGTCTCGCGTTTTTCAGTGACCCAAGCCAACCTGTTTATGGGAAATGCCGGCACCGCAATTCGTCCGTTGACCGCCGTGTTGGCGCTAATGGGTGGCCACTATGTTCTCTCGGGTGTGCCGCGTATGCACGAGCGCCCCATTGGGGATTTGGTGGATGGCTTGCGCGACTTGGGTGCGCAGGTTGCTTATGTTGGACAAGACGGATATCCGCCGCTAGAAATTCAGCCGCCTGGCGCGCTGAGTGATCGCGTGCGTGTGCAGGGGTCGGTCTCGAGTCAGTTCTTGACGGCGGTGTTGATGGCAGCACCTTTGGCGGTAGCGCGATCGGGTCGGGCGCTTACCATCGAGGTCGTGGGTGAGCTGATTTCAAAACCCTATATCGACATCACCTTGAATCTGATGGCGCGCTTTGGCGTGAAGGTTGAGCGCGATGGTTGGGAACGCTTTATCGTGCCAGCGCAAGCCGCCTATTGCTCTCCTGGGCAGATTTTTGTAGAAGGAGATGCCTCGTCAGCCTCATATTTTTTGGCAATGGGTGCCTTAGGTGGCGGGCCGATTTGTGTACGTGGAGTAGGGCAAGACAGCATTCAAGGTGATGTGGCCTTTGCGAATACGGTTCAGGCAATGGGCGCGAGGGTGCAACGCGAAGCGACATCGATTGAGGTGCTGGGATGTCAGGTCTCAGCAGGTCAGCGACTGAAAGCCTTTGACGCCGACTTTAATTTGATCCCGGATGCTGCGATGACGGCTGCGATGCTTGCCTTATTTGCCGACGGGCCGTGTACCTTGCGCAATATTGGTAGCTGGCGGGTAAAAGAAACGGATCGTATTGCGGCGATGCAAACCGAATTGCAAAAGCTCGGTGCGCGTGTGCAAAGTGGCCCTGACTGGCTCAGGGTTGAACCCATCGAGGCCGGGCAATGGCGCGATGCCTCGATTGATACGTACGACGACCACCGAATGGCAATGTGTTTTTCCCTTGCGGCGTTTGGCCCTGCTGCTATTCGTATTATGGATCCGGGCTGTGTCAGCAAAACTTTTCCAACGTATTTTGATGTGTTTAGCGGGTTATTGAATTGAGCGCGTTAACGCCTGTTATTACGATTGACGGTCCAACTGCGTCGGGTAAAGGGACGGTCGCCCATCGCGTTGCCTCGGCCTTAGGCTGGGGGGTGTTGGATAGTGGTGCTTTGTATCGGTTGACGGCACTGTCAGTCTTGCAAACCAAGATCAACCCCGAAGACCTGCAAGCCGTCGCGCGGGCAGGGCAGCAACTTGAGGTCAGTTTTCACCCCAAAGGCGTGACACTGTTTGGGGCAGAAGTTGCTGACTTGATTCGTCAAGAGCATGTAGGCAATCTGGCGTCTCGCTTGGCGCCCAATCCAGCCTTGCGTCAAGCTTTGCTTGAGCGGCAAAGGGCGTTCCGGGTCGCCCCCGGCCTGGTTGCCGACGGCCGAGATATGGGCACCATCGTCTTTAAAGACGCAGAATTAAAGATATTTTTAGTCGCTGATGCGCGGGCGCGAGCCGAGCGGCGCTGTAAGCAGTTGATCGAAAAGGGAATTTCTGCTAATCTAGACGACCTTGTTGCCGATATGCGCGAGCGCGATGCACGAGATATTGAACGTGCGGTTGCGCCACTTATAGCGGCAACGGATGCACACGTGGTTGATTCGTCGCAACTGACAATCGAGCAAACGGTGCAAAACGTCCTTGACCTGTGGTCAAGGGTTTTACCAACCCCACCCGCAAAGGTGTAGGGGCTGTCGGGCAGGTTTGCTTTATCTGCTCGCAGCAGCTGCATTCTTCACGGCGTGTTACCCGGCCCCAAAGGCCACCTGGATCTCCTTCACATGTCAACTCAACAACTCTCAACCGATGCAGGCGAAAGCTTCGCAGCGATGTTTGCAGCAAGTATCGAAAAGCAAGATATGAAGTCCGGCGAGGTCATCTCTGCCGAAGTCGTGCGTATTGACCATAATTTTGTGGTCGT
>CALQNE010000205.1 GCA_943331855.1 Bordetella parapertussis | reverse complement strand
TCACGTTGGCTAAGCCTACGCCGCGGGTGTTATGAAAATGCAGGGCGATTTGCACATCCGGAAACTTATTGCGAACGGCCTCAACGGTACGCGTCACCACAGGTGGGGTCGCCATACCAGTCGTGTCGCCAAAACCGATTCGGCGAATACCGTGTGCATGATAGGCGCCGACAATCTTCAGAATGTTATTAATCGGCACATCACCTTCAAACGGGCAACCAAAGGCCGTGGCTAAGCCGCCGTGCATGCTGATGCCCCACTGATTGGCGATTGGCACGACTTGTGCAAAATCAGCAATCGCTTCATCAATCGTTTTATTCAAATTAGTTTTGCAGTGGCTTTCGCTAGCCGAAATAAAACCCACCATCACATCGGCCTTGGCCGCTGCAGCGCGCTCGGCACCACGCGCGTTAGGCACCAACACGGCAAGCTTAACGCCGGGTTTGCGTTGCACCTGCGCCATGACGTCGGCCGCATCCGCCAATTGTGGCAGCGCACGGGGCGACACAAACGAAGTCGCCTCAACGCTGCGTAAGCCTGCATCAATCAACGCGTCAATCACCGCAACCTTATCGGCAACGCTGATCTGCTCTTTTTCAGCCTGAAAACCGTCACGCGTACCGACTTCGGTAATGGTGACAAAACGTGAACCTGTTGCGCTCATAAAATGCCTCGTATGTTTTTAGTCAATCGTCAATTAAATCACGCCTTTGGCTTTCAAGGCGTCAATCGCTTCACTGCTTAACCCCAATTCGGTTAGCACACCCATATTATCCCCACCAAGGTTAGGCGGTGGCCGATACATCTTGCAGGGATCATCCGTAAACTTGATCGGAAACCCCAGCACATCAAGCCGGCCATGATCTGGGTGCTGAATCGTCATCCGCATCTGCTGATGCTGGGTCTGCGGATCATCAAAGGCCTCTTGCACGTTCAGCACCCGGCCGCAAGGCACACCCGCCTGATTCAAAACTTCAATCCAATGTGCAATCGGCTTTTCACCGATTTTGAGGTTGATCTCGGCATTAATCTGTTTGCGGTTTTGAAATCTGAGCTTATTGTTTAAAAATTCGGGGCGCTCGCGTAAGTGATCTAACCCCAACACGGCTAATAACTTTGAGTACACGCCGTCGTTACTCGGGGCGAGCGCCACTTGACCATCGGCCGCCTCAAACATCCCATAAGGCGATACCAGCGCATTATCGTTACCGGTACGCGCAGGCAGCTTACCCGTCGCAAAATAATTTGACGCTAAAAACGACATCACACTTGTCATGCTATCGGTCAGCGAGGTGGTGACCTCTTCGCCCTGCCCAGTGCGCTCACGGCGCAGCAAGGCCGCCATGATCCCCATCGCGGCATACATGCCCGACAACAGATCAGAGATCGGTGGTGCGGCGCGCATTGGGGGCTCGCCTTCATCGCCATTCACACTCATGAAACCACTCATGGCTTGGGCAATAAAATCAAACGATGGCCGTTCAGCATAAGGACCATCCAAACCAAAGCCGGTCAGATTGCAGCTGACTAAATCGGGTTTGATTTGACGCAAGGCTTCGCGCCCAAAGCCCATGGTGTCCATCACGCCAGGCCTGAAGTTATTGACCACCACATCAGCAGTTGCTAACAACTTGCGCAACACCTCTTTGCCCTCTTCGCTGCGCAAATCAATCGCCAACGAGCGCTTGTTACGGTTGAAGGTTGCAAAGTAATACGAAAACCCATTGGGTGATTCACCCTGCTTGCGCACCGGGTCACCTTTGCCTGGCGTTTCGATCTTGATGACCTCGGCACCCATATCGGCCAAAAACATCGTGCAAAACGGCCCCGACACGATGCGGGTTAAATCGATGACACGGATTCCTTGCAGCTGCATAACGGGGTGAGGCCTTTTTCTTAGCTATTGCAATTTGATCCCAGAGTCTTTCACGATTTTGCCCCAGCGCGCAAAGTCGGTTTTGACAAACTCTGTATAGGTTTCGACCGAGCCACCGACAACATCCACACCAACCGAAATGATTTTTTCTTTGACATCGGATTGCTGTAAGGCGCGGTTGAATTCAGCATTTAACTTTTGCACGATTGGCATCGGTGTGCCGACCGGCACAAAGATCCCCACCCAGATACTGCCGTCCATACCAGTCGCGCCCGACTCTGCAAGTGTTGGTGTGTCAGGCAACAGGTTGGCACGCGTCGCAGTCGTGACGGCTACCGCATGCAACTTACCCGTTTTAACTTGAGGCAACACAGAGCCAAGCGACAACAACGCAACGTCAACGTGGCCGCCCATCACATCGGTTAAGGCTGGCGGCGCACCTTTGTAGGCAGTGTTCACCAAATTAATATTCATGGCCTTTTTATATTGCTCGCCCAGCAAATCTCCAAAGGTTCCTGCGCCGGCAGTGGCCCAACGCAAACCTTCAGTGGTCTTGCCCTTGGCGATCATGTCGGCCGGTGTGCGAATCGTTGAGGTGGTTGCGCTCACAATCGCACCCGGCGTGATGGTCAACTGAACCACTGGCGTGAAGCTTTTAAGCGTGTCGTAGCCTACGCTTGGGTTTAACCAAGGGCTGACCATCACGCTGTCGGTTTGCGCCAAGAGCAAGGTGTAGCCATCGGGTGCGCTTTTGGCGACGGCCTCGGCGGCAAGGTTACCGCCCGCGCCCGGGCGATTTTCTAGGATGACGGTCCACTTGGTGAGTTCAGCCATCTTAGTGCCCACCACGCGCCCTACATAATCAGTTCCGCCCCCTGGTGGGTACGGGATGATCAGCTTGATAGACTTAGTGGGGTAGTCTTGGGCCAAGCCTAGCTGGGGCAGTGCCAAACAGGCAGCGCCCGCGGCAAATAGTATCGCTAGCAATCGATTGCTTTTTATCACTTTTGTCTCCGGACCGGTGGCGCTTTTAGCTGCGCTCTGTTGTCATTTTGCGTTGTGTTAAAGGTTGGTGTTTCTTCGCTTACAGCCACCTGTGGTTGATTCTAACCGTTTGTTTCGTTGGATTGCGCACGGGGCTGACTCGCAAGCGCTGTCCGCCAAGAACTAAAACAAGCTGGCGTAGGCTGGCAGATCAAGACACGCAAAGCCCCGTTGCTTCAGCATCTGTTTTTCGTCACTTAAAAAGACCGGAGAAAACAGTACCTTCTCTGTTTTCCAGCCTTCGAGTCTTTTACCCTCTTTGCTGGCCAAAAACGCCTGGATATGCGCCTCAAATTTTGCCAAGGACAGATTGTCGTGCGCCCTCGCGTTTCGCTTGCAAGAGCCAAGGCGCACGCGCTTGTCATCGCTGTTGATCGCGACAAGATCAATTTCGATGGTTTTATCTACATCGCGCGGATGATTCCAGAACCCGAGATTAATGTCGGTCAAGGCAAAATCACCCTTGCCCTTACGCGAGCATTCGATATGTAGTTGCCGAATCCACTTTTCAAAAGCACCACCTTCGTGAATGCAAGTTCTGGGCTTCGCTAACTGCAGCACTTGTTGCAAAGGCCGCAGGCGCGCCGCGTCACGGGCGGGTTTGACGACAGAGAGCCAGCCTTGAAGAAAGTTATCGGTAATGTAATACCTTGCGTTGCGACTTTTGCTGTCTGAAAATACAGGCCATCTCTTGTCAACGATGCGATAGCTTTCAACCAGGCGAGTAATGTAAGTGCCCATCGGCGAAGTGTCGTCGTCTTTATTTAATGCAGCGATCAGCTCGCCGTGCACGCAGCCGGGGTGTTCAGACAGGTAATTCAAAATTGCCATCATTTTTCCACGTACTTCACGCAAAAATGAGGTGTGGGCCTCTTCTGCGAGCGGACTACCTTCTTTGAGAAACAGACGTGTCAGAAGCTCTGTACCAAAGTTTTCAGCAGGCGCGCTAAATAGGTCTTGCTCGTAGGCGTCGCGATAAAACTTTGGAACCCCCTCAAAGAAGCTCCATAACGTGAGCCATTGTGTGGGGCTATGAATCCCGTGCGCCGAGTAAAGCGTCGTCAAATCCTCAAAATCCCAATGCTGCAGATCAATTGAGGCTGTCAGGCGACCATAGAGCGGTGCGGCGGCATCATTGAGCAAGGCGTTCATTTCAGACTGCAAAGAACCCAACACAAACAAGCCACCACGGTCAGTGTCTTTTAATTGATCGACTTGTGCTTGCAAGTGCGAATTGAAAGCCTGCAACTTTGCACTTGTGAAGTACTGAAATTCATCCAGGATGAGCATCATGCCTTGACGGCACAAGACGCCAATTGCCCTTGCCATTGAGGCAAAGTCATCAATCGTGTCAGCCAAGAGCAAGGCGGCGTCGCTGCCGCTATCCTTCAGTGCGCGCCTAAAACTGGCCGCCACATCGCGCTCATCTGAATTGGGCATTTGCATATAAATCATGCGCCCGGCCAGGCTAGGATCCGATTTCATCAACTCTTTGAGCAGCGTTGTCTTGCCGATACGACGGCGCCCTTGAATACGACAAAAAAACCACCGTTGCTTGTGGATCAGGCTATCGAGCGCACTCAACGTGTCGTGGCGACCGTAAAAGTCCCATTTTTTCATTTTATATAAGAAACTTTTTTGTATGTTAAATATTTATATTACTTAACTATTTGTTAATAAACAATTTAATTTGTATTTTTAAACGATTAATATTAACATACAAAAAAGTTTCTTATGTGAAATTGAGGCAAAATCCTAGTTCAATCGCCCATTCATGAGGCGCACGCAGCCAACCCCTTGGCGGTTAAACCACGAGGCGAACCCTTCAAATGCGAAAGTTTCAGATAACCCATAGGTCAATTATTTAAAGCAAATAATTACCTATAGGTTTATTTCTAGCGCTAGGTTAGTTCACGCCCGCCGCATGGGCCTGTTCGTCGGCGTGATACGACGACCTGACCATCGCCCCGACAGCGGCATGATTGAACCCCATCGCGTAGGCCTCGCGCTCAAACATTTTGAAGGTGTCGGGGTGTACGTAGCGCAACACCGGCAGATGGTGCTGTGAGGGCTGCAGGTATTGCCCGATCGTGAGCATCTCAACATCATGCGCACGCATGTCGCGCATGACTTGCAGGATTTCGTCGTCGGTCTCGCCCAAGCCCAACATCAAACCCGATTTGGTTGGTGTGCCCGGATGACGTTTTTTAAACTCTTGCAATAACGTTAACGAGTGCTGATAGTCTGAACCCGGACGTGCTTGCTTATACAAACGCGGCACAGTCTCAAGATTATGGTTCATCACGTCAGGCGGGCCGCCATCTAAAATTTCAAGTGCGCGATCCAGTCGCCCTCTGAAATCAGGCACTAATACTTCAATCCGGGTAGCCGGCGACAACTCACGCACTTTTTGAATACATTCAACAAAGTGGGCAGCACCGCCATCGCGCAAATCATCGCGATCAACCGAGGTAATCACAACGTAGCTCAACTTAAGCGCGGCAATCGTGCGCGCCAGATTCAAGGGCTCATCCACATCAAGCGGATCGGGGCGCCCATGGCCTACATCACAAAACGGGCAACGACGCGTGCACTTGTCACCCATGATCATGAAGGTGGCCGTGCCTTTACCAAAACACTCACCAATGTTGGGGCACGACGCCTCTTCACACACGGTGTGCAAGTTGTGCTCGCGCAAAATACGTTTGATGTCATAAAAACGTGAGCCCGCAGGCGCCGCTTTGACGCGGATCCATTCAGGTTTCTTCAGGCGTTCAGCCGCAACCACCTTGATGGGGATGCGAGAAACTTTATCTTGTGCCTTTTGTTTTTGCGTTGCGTCGTACGTCACGGCGATTTCCTAAGCGTTAAGACTGCATTTTACCCGCTAGACGGCGCTTACTCGGGGGGCCTTTAAAGCTCGGCCATCTGTAGCCCGCAGCGCTTGATAATTTGCTGCGCCAGGGTTTGTGCCACCTCGTCCCACTGCGCCTTCACCCCACAGCTTGCCATACTCACGGTCTGCAATCCTGCATAGCCACAAGGGTTAATGCCTTCAAAGGGCGTCAGATCCAGATCAAGGTTCAGCGCCAAGCCGTGATACGTGCAACCCTGCCTGACCTTAATGCCCAAGGCCGCGATCTTGGCTAAGTCGTGCTTGCCGGGCACATACACACCGGGGGCACCTGGTTTGCGGCAAGCGTTATCAATGTTGTAGGCGGCAAGTGTTGCAATCAGCGACTCTTCAATCTCAAACACCAGTTGCTTGATATAGCGCCCTGACCGCTTGAGATCAGCCAGGATATACACCATGATCTGCCCCGGGCCGTGATAGGTGATTTGCCCACCACGATCTGTTTTGATGACGGGGATGTTGCCTGGATTCAACAGGTGCTCGGGCTTACCGGCC
>CALQNE010000204.1 GCA_943331855.1 Bordetella parapertussis | reverse complement strand
ACGCTCGAGGTCAGTCAGATTCCAGCTCATCTTGAGGGTGAGCTGCGTCCGGTGCGTAGCTTGCATGCCTTGGCCGGCGCTGAACTGTTTGCCTTGGCCGGGCGCGCTACACAATTGATTGACTGGCAAAAAAATCATCGTTTTTGCGGCCATTGTGGTACCCCAACCATCGCAAAAAAGACCGAGTTTTCGATGGATTGCCCAGCCTGTAAGCTCTCTGTTTACCCAAGAATATCGCCCGCTGTGATGGTCTTGATCGAGCGTGGCAACGATTTATTGTTGGCCCGTAGCCCACACTTCAAACCCGGTATGTTTAGCGCCCTGGCCGGCTTTGTTGAGCCAGGCGAAACCCTCGAGCAGTGCGCTGTGCGCGAGGTGCGTGAAGAAGTTGGCCTTGAAATCACTAATTTGCGTTATTTCACCAGTCAATCCTGGCCTTTTCCGAACTCGCTGATGGTCGCGTATTTTGCTGATTATGCGGGTGGCGAAATTACCCCCGATCCAACTGAAATCGAAGACGCGGGTTGGTTTGCGCGTGATGCCTTACCGCTGGTGCCTGATCCAGTCAGTATTGCGCGGCAGTTGATTGATGCCGCGGTACGGGCGGGTTAAATCACAAATAGAATGACTCGACTGCCTCAAAGTGGCGTGCTTCTGCTCGCTGCTCTGTGCATTGTTGGGTGCGTTCAAGCGCAACCAGCGACCTACCCAACACGACCGATTAAATTGGTGGTTCCTGCGGCCCCGGGTGGTGGCACGGATGTCTTGGCGCGTTTGATTGCCAAACGCTTGTCTGAGGGACTGGGTCAGCCTGTTGTGATCGATAACAGGGCGGGGGCCGGCGGCTTGGTGGGTTCTGAGCAAGTGGCTCGTGCTGCACCCGACGGCTACACGATTTTGCTCGGCACAGTGGCAACGCACGGTTTAGCGCCTAGCCTCATGAAAGCCATGCCGTATGACCCGGTCGAAGATTTTTCGCATATCACCAAGGGTGTGGTGGTGACAAATATCTTGGTGGTGCACCCCTCGGTGCCTGCTCAAACGGCCAAAGAGTTTCTGGCCTTGGTGAAAGCCAAGCCAGGCGAGTTGAACTACAGCACCTCGGGGCGTGGTTCAGGTGCTTTTATGGCAGGCGAATTATTTTCGCAAATGGCCACTGCCGATATCACACACGTGCCGTACAAGGGCGGCGGCTTGGCCGTTTCAGGGTTAGTTGCTGGTCACGTGCAATTTAGCTTTGCGACCGCTCCCTCGGTGATGTCGTTGATCCAGGCGGGTCGCCTGAGAGCACTGGGGGTGACTACGCCGGCACGGTTCTCCGGCTTACCTGAGCTACCAACCTTGAGCGAAGCGATTTTGCCCGGTTTTGAAGCCAGTAATTGGTACGCGTTTTTTGCCCCGCCACAAACCCCCGCTGCGATTGTGAACAGACTCAACGCCGAAATTCATCGGGCGATGGGTCAGCCAGAGGTCGCGAAGAGCTTGTTTGAGCAGGGCATGGATCCGATTCTAAGTACGCCTGCTGAGCAACGCGAGTTTATTCGCGCAGAAATCATTAAATGGTCAGCGTTGGTCAAGGCGCGCGGGATCGACCCCGAGTAATACACAAAAGTACGCGACAAAGTGGTACAACTATTCCAATAAAAATAATCGTCATTGCTGACTAACTGGGAGACAAACCGATGTTTTTCAATCCAACCCCTGCGCGTATGTTTTGCTTGTTAAGCACGTTGCTTTGCCTCAGTTTGTCAGCACTGCTGCCGGTGCAAGCAGCCTTTCCAGAGAAGCCGCTTAGTATCGTAGTGCCCTTTGCGCCGGGTGGTAGCACGGATCAAATGGCGCGCTTACTGGCGCAATTGTTAGTCAAAGAACCGGGCGTACAAGTGATTGTTGAAAATCGACCGGGCGCCAATACCATTTTGGCAGCAGGGCAAATTGCACGTGGCGCTTCTGATGGCTACAACTTGTTTGTTGCAGCAGGCTCGACCGTGGTCTTAAGCCCGCTACTTTATAAAAAATTACCTTTTGATCCTGCAAAAGACTTCAACATGTTGTCTGTGCTGGGCGAGTTTCCCCTGATTGCGGTGGTGCGCTCAGATAATCCTGCCAAAACATTGTCTGAGTTTTTTGCCTATGCAAAAGCAAAACCAGGCGGCTTGAATTTTGGTTCACCCGGAACGGGTAGCACCTTGCACTTGAGTGGCGAGATGCTTAAGCAAGAGGGGGGCTTTGAGGCCACCCATGCTGCCTACAAAATTAGTGCGCAGGCCTTGATGGATGTTTTAGGAGGTCAGCTTGATTTTATGATGGCGGATCACGCGATGGCAGTGGGCGAGATCGCCAATGGTCGTCTACGCGCCTTGGCAGTGACGTCTGATCAACGCCTGACGGCCTTGCCTGACATACCAACCGTGGCTGAATTTTTTCCTGGCTTCAGAGCGATTGTTTGGTACGGGCTCGTAGTTCAAAAAGATACCCCTGAACCCATCGCAGCAAAAATTAAAGCGATGACTGATAAGGCGCTCGCGACACGCGAGTATCAAGAGGGGATGGTCAAAATTGGTTTTGTACCATCGCCACCGATGTCGCATGGCGATGTTCAAAAATATCTAGCCGCTGAAAACGAGCGCTGGAGTAATTTGATACGCGCTCGTAATATTAAGATCGACGAATAGGTCGACCTAGTCCATTAAAGATGTGAATGCATGGGTTGCCCCGGGATGTCCATCTCGGTGACAAGCACGCAGCCGCTTTCAGACTCGGTGATGTACAGATGTCGATTTTGTGGCCCTCCGTAGGCCACGTTGGTGGTGTGCGCGTGTTGACAGGAGTCGATGCGCCAGATGGGTTGACCTAAGGGCGAGAACACCCACACGATGCCGCCACCGGCGTGTGCAACCACCAAGTTGCCCGCTTGATCAACGGCCATGCCATCGGGGCCAGAGCCGCCAGACATTTGAACAAAGATGCCGGGTCGTACCAGGCTCGTTCCGTCTGGCAGTAGGTTCGCACGCCAGATACAGTTGCCGCGTGTCGCGGCCACGTAAAGCGTTTTTTCGTTTGGACTCATCACGATGCCGTTGGGGCTTGGCACGTTGTCGAGTAGTCGAATGGTGTGGCCTGATGCATCGCGACGATAGACTTTGCCGCTCCAGTCTTGAATTGCGCTTTGACCTTGGTCGGTGAAATAGATATCGCCATTGCGAGCGATATACAAATCATTCAGACCTTTGAAATTTTCGGTCATGTAGCGTTGTGCCACCGTCGAGACAGTGCCGCGTTCTGGATCAAGTAATAAGAGCCCGCATTTGTGGTCAGTAATAAAAATCCGGCCGTCCTGATGAATTTTTAAGCCGTTGGGTTCACCATCCCATTCGGCAATCACATCAATGTCACCAGAAGGTTTAACTTTGAACACGCGACCAAAGGCGATATCAACCAAATACAGATTGCCCGCTTTGTCGAATGATGGCCCTTCAATAAAGCAATCGGTGTGCGGACTACTTTTGCCTGCGGCGACGCGCTCGGCGCTGATCTGGCCAGGGCGACGATATTTATCCGGGATACGAGCAAAGACTTCAGTTTTTTTGACGGGTGGGGCGGGATACATGGCGCGTTTTCCTATCTAGGATTTTTAGGCAAGCAATTAAATATTAATGTCGAGCTCTAGGAGTGGCGCATGCTGTTGTGCGCCGTAGATATCGGTGTCGCCAACCCCGCCAGAGGGGATGCGGCGCGCGATGGTGGCCTTGTAGGCGAGTGCTGGTGGATACTCTGTAAACAAGACATCCTTTTCAGCGACACCATACAGACCCGCGATGATGGCGGGTGTGATTGATTTGCTTGCGCGGACTTTTTCAAAGGTGGCGAGATCTTCGAACATGATGTCAAAGGTGATTTGAAAGGGGCCGGCATTTTTGCTTTTGCAGGCTTTTGCGATTTCTTTAAGTTTTGGCATGATTCGATCCCTTAGACCATTTCATATTCAATTGGAAACATCTCAAGCGGGTCTTCAATGTGCACGACATGCTGCATTGAAAATTGGTAAATCGCACCACGCTCGATATCAGACGGCGAAAAGGGAAACGCCATATTGCCTTCTTTACACATCCGTCCTGGAAAATCGGTGTGCAACAGCGTCACGCGCGTCAGCGCTAACGCAGCGTTGGCGATTTCTTGCGTTTCACCGATGACTTCCACCAGGATACCCACTTCGTGAGGCGTCATATTTTTCTGAGGTTCCCAAGCGCCCATCACACCATCTTTGCCATAGAGTCGCATCACGATTTTGTACAAGTGTGGCTCAATGCCAAGCGCAGAAATTTTTGTGATGGCCGAGGCGTGAATTGATTCAATAAAGGAATCCAATTGACTGATGAGACCTGGGTCGCGCGCGCCTGCGAAGGCGATTGCGCTGTAGCCAACCTGCTCGGCGGCCTCAAGTTTGATGGTGTAGGGTTTGGGATCCCATTTCATCCCGGTGATACGCACCACACGTGGGCTGACTGCTTCAATCTTGCAATGTGTCGTGTCAGAGATGCCCCCGGGTTCGTAGCGTACGATTGGGCTCGCATTTTCGTGCAAGGCTTGCACCGCCACAGAGAGCGGCGTGCAACTGAGTTCGGGGTTCATTGGCTCGGCTTCAACGTAGTCTTGGCCAACTGTTACCAACAGTACGTCATGCCGCTTGGGTAATGCTGCGTTGCAGGCACACTCAAGCATTTTTCCAGCATACCAAGCAGGTGCTGCTGGAATGCCATGATGCATTGCAAGGGCCACCCAAGGTGAGGGGTCGGTGCCGCGACCTGCCAAGATGATTTGTGCGCCCGCCTCGAGTGCTTTTCTGTGGGGCTCGGGTCCCATCATCCCGACAATGCGTGATGCGCGATCAATATCGGCCTCAGTTAAGTCAGGAGCCTGATCGAGCGCTGTAATTTTGCCTGAGCGCAGTTTTGTTTTAAGAAAATCCCGGTTTGGCTCAGAATGAATCAAGGCCATTTTGAAGTGCAGATTGTGTTCGCGAGCGACCTCACGAACAATTTCAGCACAGGCTTTCAGGTGGGGTTCGCCGCCCGCGCCACCACACGTGCCAATCATCATTGGAATACCATTGGCAATCGCCCCGCGAACAAGCAAACTGATGTCGCGTTTCATGGCCATTTTTGAGTTCAGCGTTTGGCCAGAGCCAAGGTAGTGTGGCCCTGGGTCTGAGCTGCCGCCGTCTACGCCAATCATGTGAGGTTTACGCGCAAGCGCCGCATTCAATGAGGCTTCGGGAAACCCATAGCCTAAAATGCCACTGACCGAGGCCATTCGAATCACTTCATTTGTTTTCATTGGTTACAACCTTTTTGTTAGTCGGCACGAATGCCCGCATCTTGAATAATCTTGCCCCACTTGTTTGTCTCTTCAACAAAGAACGCCTGAAATTGTTTTGAGGTCAGGGCAGAAGGGTCTGCACCCATTTTTTTCATACTGACAATGGTATCGGGCTGTTTGAGCACGGCAGCGACTTCGCCCCAGAGCACCTGAATAATATCCTGGGGTGTCCCTGCAGGTGCCATGAGTGCGTACCAGAGTGTTTCGTCAAAGCCCGGCAGGCCTTCGGCAATCGCGGGCACATTGGGCAACGACCAATGCCGTTGGGTCGTTGAGACACCAAGCGGTTTGACCTTGCCTGCTTCAATCATTGGAAGGGCGCCAGGCAATCCCGAAAAAAACAAAGAGACGTTGCCCGAAATCGTATCTGTCATTGCCTGCGCACCACCTTTGTAAGGGATGTGAACAATGTCAATCTTTCCGACGCTGCGAAGCAGCTCTCCCGCTAAGTGATCTGCATTACCCACCCCTGCAGAGCCAAAATTTAATTTACCAGGTTGAGCTTTTGCCAACGCAAGTAATTCGGGAATGGTGTTTGCGGGAAGATTGATCGGTGCCACGAGCACGTGTGGCATCGAGGCCATGAGTGTCACGCCAATCAAGTCTTTGCCTGGGTTGTAGTTCAGTTTTGTATAAATTGCAGGGGCAATCGCTAGGCCGGTATTGCATGCTAAAAGCGTATAACCGTCTGGCGCCGCTTTGGCTACGGCTTCGGCACCAATATTGCCGCCGGCACCAGGTCGGTTTTCGACAATGACGGATTGTTTGAGTCGCTCTGCTAATTTTTGAGCAATGACGCGCGTAAAGGTATCAATACTGCTGCCTGGGGCAAAACCGATAATGATCTTGATGGGTTGCGTTGGGTAGGATGCAGCATGGCTCGAGTGCAGAGTCAGCGACAACAGAGCAAGGGCGAACAGACTCAGAATTTTCATATTAGGTCTCTTAACATTACTCGGGT
>CALQNE010000203.1 GCA_943331855.1 Bordetella parapertussis | reverse complement strand
CGCCGTTGCCTGCGCCATAGACGCGATGGAGCGCGACACCGTTCAACGCCTGGTCTTAACACGCCCTGCCGTCGAAGCCGGAGAACGCTTGGGCTTTTTACCCGGCGATCTTGCGCAAAAAGTAGACCCTTATTTGCGTCCGCTTTACGATGCCCTGTATGACTTGATGGGTGCCGAGCGTGTGCAACGCTTGTTTGAAAAGCAAACGATTGAAATTGCTCCGCTGGCCTATATGCGTGGTCGCACCTTGAATCATGCCTTCGTCATTCTTGACGAGGCACAGAACACCACGCCTGAACAAATGAAAATGTTTTTGACGCGCATTGGGTTTGGCAGCAAAGCCGTCATTACTGGCGACCCCTCGCAGGTCGATTTGCCAAAAGGCCATAAAAGTGGCTTGGCACATGCCGTCAAAGTACTGCAAGACGTGAAGGGCATTGCCGTCACACATTTCACTAGTCGTGATGTCGTCCGACACCCCTTGGTTGCCAGAATCGTTGACGCCTATGAACAAGACGAGCAAAGCAAAGCCTGAGCTATCTTTAGCCGTGCAATATGCGGTGGCAGAGCCACGTCTGCCGCGTTGGCGGATTCGTGCCTGGGTGCAACGCGCACTGAACGCTGCTTACAACGATCTGAATAAATCTTTTCAGGGCGCAAACTTAAGTGTGCGCTTAGTCGGCCTGCCTGAGGCGCGAACCCTAAATAATGACTATCGCAAAAAAAACTATGCGACAAACGTCTTGACCTTTGCCTATGGCTTGCAACCTGATGGTCGCATCAATGGCGATATCGTGATTTGCGTGCCAATCCTAAAGCTCGAAGCCAAAGCTCAGCGAAAAAAATTTTTAGCGCACGCTACCCATCTCACGCTGCACGGCACACTCCATGCCTTAGGCTATGACCACATCAAAGCGCGCGACGCGACCCAGATGGAATCCCTAGAAACAAAGATTTTGGCTGAAATCGGAATTCACGACCCTTATCTTCTGCCTTAATCGGTCAACTTGCGCCAAACTGGTGCGCGTATGACAGTGCTTTCAGGTTATTCTAGACCTACCATCACTCTGTCTCTGGACAATGTCAGATCCTTACCCTGCTGCTGATACTTCAACCCCTTCAGCCAAACCCACTCGTCCCCGATTGATTGATCGCCTGCTGTCGCTTGTGCGACGCGAGCCCGAAGACCGCGAAGGCATCATGGCCGTGCTGAATGCGGCCCGTGAACGCAACCTCATCGATGCTGATTCATACTCGATGCTAAAGGGTGCGCTTGCGATGTCTGAGCAAACCGTCATGGATGTGATGGTGCCTCGCGGCCGTATGGATTTATTGGATGTCAGCGAATCAATCGCCTCTTTGCTACCGAGCATCATCGAAACTGCGCACTCGCGGTTTCCGGTGTTTGAAGAGTCTCGCGACAATATCATCGGCGTGATCATGACCAAAGATTTATTGCGTCACATGATCGACCCGACTCTCACCTTGCGCGATCTCGTACGCCCGGCCGTCTTTATTCCAGAAACAAAGCAATTGAACGTGCTGCTGCAAGAGTTTCGCAGCAAACGTAACCACATCGCCGTTGTGATCGACGAGCATGGCGGCATCACAGGCTTAGTCACTCTCGAAGACGTCTTAGAACAAATCGTCGGTGAAATTGAAGACGAGTACGACGTGGCGGGCGAGCAAACGATTTTTTCGGATGGTGCGCAGGCCTGGCGCGTATTAGCAACCACTGAAATCGAAATCTTCAATGCTGCGCTTAAAACCAGCTTGCCAGAGGGCGAATACGACACCATTGGTGGTTGGTTAGCCCATGTGCTGGGGCGGATTCCACGTCGCGGTGATTTCTGCTTGCACGATGATTTGCGTATCGAGGTGATGCGAGCCGATGCACGGCGCGCGCTCTGGTTACGCGTCAAACGACGCATACTCAATGACCAGTCGCCTCAACCGAAGGCCGAATAAATCGTGGCGCTCTGGTGGGTGAAATGGCGCTTAGCCCTTGGTTTGATCTTAGGCGGGGCACTACACGCCTTAAGCTTTGCCCCTGAGCCTATCCCCTCGTGGGCGCTGAGCCCGCTTGAATTAATCACTCTGGCGTGGCTCGTGCACTGCGTTTGGCAAGCACCCAGTGCTGCGTTGGCCGCCCGACGCGCGTGGTTCTTTGCCTTTGCGCATTTTGTAGTGGGTGTGTATTGGCTCACGATTAGCATGCACACCTATGGGTTAATGCCACTTCCCTTGGCGGTGATTGCTCTGATGGCCCTCAGCGCATTCTTAGGGCTGTTCGCGGCGTTGGCCGCTTGGCTCACCCAACAAACGAATCACCTGGCACAACCGAACACCACTCAAACAGCCTTCAAACTGATTGGCGCAGCCTTGGTGTGGGCGTCGGCCTGGACGCTGTGCGAATGGTTGCGCGGAACACTCTTTACGGGGTTTCCATGGCTCAATAGCGGTTATGCCCATGTCGACAGCTGGTTCGCCGGCTGGGCCCCTGTACTAGGCGTCTATGGTGTGACCTTTATCACCGCCTTCACAGCAGCGGCGCTTGCATCACTGGTCAACACCGCGCGAGGACGATCCACCCACCAGCCACAGCGCGCACTAGTCGGCCTGCTTGCTCTGATATTTGCGTTAGCAGGTTGGGCGCTGCAACAGTACGCGTGGACAACTCCCGCCGGGCAGCCTTTGCGCGTGCGACTGGTGCAAGGCAATGTCGAACAAGACATCAAATTTACGCCAGGCCATATCCAAAAAACCATTGAAACTCACCTCAGATTAGCGGCTACGCCCACACCAACAGGCACCCTGCCCCCAAAGCTTGTATTGCTGCCCGAAACCGCTTTAGCCGTGTTTCAACACCAGCTTGACCCAGCCGTCTGGGACGCCTGGCGCATGATCGCAGCACAACACGGCAGCACCATCATGATGGGCGCAGCCTTATTTGATCGCGCGACCGGCAGCTATACCAATAGTGTGATCGGCCTGGATCAAACGACCACACTCGAGGCCCTCACAAGCGGCCGCACCGCGTTGCGTTACGACAAGCATCATCTTGTTCCGTTTGGTGAGTTTGTACCAAGCGGCTTTCGCTGGTTTGTCGATCAGTTAGCAATCCCCTTGGGTGACTTCAATCGCGGGGCGTTGCAGCAGCCACCCTTTACGATCGGCGATCAACGCGTCGCGCCCAATATTTGTTATGAAGACGTCTTTGGCGAAGAACTACTCCCTGCGCTTGAAGCAGGTAACGGCTCGGTGTCAAACCAGGGCGCCACAATCTTGGCGAACTTCAGCAACCTAGGCTGGTTTGGTGACTCATGGGCCTTGCGACAGCATTGGCAGATGGCGCGCATGCGTGCGCTTGAAACTTCACGTCCCATGCTGCGCGCAACCAATACAGGCATCACTGGCGCAATTGATGCACACGGTAAAACGATCGCACGCGTACCACCACACAGAGCTGCCGTGTTAGACCTAAACGTACAGGGTCAACAGGGCCTCACACCCTATGCGTCGCGTGGAAACCTTCCAATTTTATTGCTTGCTGGTTTCTTCTTGCTGTTTGCGCTCTATCGCCGCAACAAACGGCTGTCACCATGACGCCGCTGCATCTACAGATCATTGATCATATTGACGAGATTCACCCCCAACAGTGGAACGCCCTTGTCACAGAAAGCGGTGGCTCGGTGCTGTGCCAACATGCCTTTTTAAAAGCTTTTGAAAGCTCGGGCAGCGTGGCAGCCGACACCGGCTGGAAACCACAGCATTTGTTGTTATGGGATACCCACGGGGCGCCCAGCGTTGACCCTGCACTTGCAACGCTTGTCGCGGCAGTTCCCCTTTATGCAAAAGGGCACTCTTACGGCGAGTTTGTGTTTGACTGGGCGTGGGCCGATGCCTATCAGCGCCATGGCCTGCAGTACTACCCCAAGTGGCTCGCTGCCGTCCCCTTCACCCCCGTTCCCGGCCCACGCCTACTAACCCGTGACGCCCATCGCCCTGCCGCTGCGCAGGCTTTGTTGCAATGGGCTAAAGAAAGTAAGTTGTCCTCGCTGCACGTGCTGTATACCAACGAAGCTGACACCGCCGCGCTCTGCGCCGCGGGCTGTATGTCGCGCAAACATACGCAATTTCATTGGATCAATCGCGGGTGGGTCGACTTTGAAACTTTTTTGGCATCGCTGACCCAACCCAAACGAAAAAAAATTCGCGCTGAGCGCCGTAAGGTCAGAGAAGCGGGTGTCACCACGCAAGTGATTACGGGCTCCGAAATTACCCCTGAACATTGGGATATTTTTTATCGCTGCTACGCCAACACCTACCATCAGCGCGGCAATCCACCTTATCTGACCCCTGCTTTTTTTGAAGCGGTAGGCGCCACGCTGGCTGATCACTGCGTCATTGCAATCGCCTATCAGGGCGACCAGGCCATTGCCGCCTCCTTGCTATGGTTGGATACCGTCAACGGTCAACGCAAACTCTATGGCCGTTATTGGGGCGCTTTGAGGCATATCGACTGCCTGCACTTTGAACTGGCCTACTACACCCCCCTTGAATGGGCTCTCAAGCACAACATCGCCGTTGTCGAAGGCGGCGCACAGGGTGAACACAAACTGGCCCGTGGTTTTGAGCCCGTGCAAACCCAATCCGCGCATTGGCTTGCCCATCCGGCCTTTGCAGATGCGGTCGAACGCTTCTTAGAACAAGAGCGGGCAGGCATCGACAACTACATGCAAAGCCTGCATTCCCCGTTTAGACCCGAAATTGGTGATTAACCGCATGGGTCTGGCCCTGCACCCGACTTGCGTAAGAGGCAAAATTTAGGCATAATCCCGTTTCTTCGCTGTAGACACACTGTGGGCTTTTTTCTCAGTGCCAAGATCGAAGTCAGGTCAATTAAACGGCCCCCATTAAGGCGTTTAACTGTTCTGGCTTTAGTTTTTTGGGGGTATAGCTCAGCTGGGAGAGCGCTTGCATGGCATGCAAGAGGTCAGCGGTTCGATCCCGCTTACCTCCACCAGTCAACGCGAAGAATGCAACAAATCTAGTCCCCATCGTCTAGAGGCCTAGGACATCACCCTTTCACGGTGAGTACAGGGGTTCGAATCCCCTTGGGGACGCCAGTTTTAAAGAAGTTTATCGCTGCGGAGCGGTAGTTCAGTTGGTTAGAATACCGGCCTGTCACGCCGGGGGTCGCGGGTTCGAGTCCCGTCCGCTCCGCCATCATCCTTTGGTCCGTTCTGGACACATGGTTTACATGTTTGTACCGGCCACGTAGGTGGTATGTACTGGGCACTATTGGGCTCTACCCCAATGGTGCGATCAGTCTAATTCAAACGAACCCAAAACTTCAAATGCCGACCTCTGGGAAGTTTAAGTTCGAGAGGCTCTCGTTAGTTTTTGACACACACAAAAAATCACCCTGCAAATCCCAAATTCTATAATTTCGCGTCTTAAAATATTCGACTAAAAAATTACGGTCTGATTTGATATATTCGATCAAACATATTGGATTTGAGTTTTCAATCGTTTTAGTCGCCCCAATCAAGACGTCTTCTTCCATTCCTTCTACGTCAATCTTCATAAATCTGACGTTTTCAAAATTAGAGTCATCTATTCGGATTTGTCTTACTTTTTCGGTGGACTGCCCACGGCTTTGACTGAGCTGCTCAGCTTGCCGATCTTTAAATTCGACACTCCCAAAATTAAGAGGTTCGTGATAATTGAATTTGGGTATGTCGATATCTGTCACGCCGTTACCCACGCAAACATTATGAACAACAACGTTTGACATCGCATTTAAAGCCACAGATCCACAAATTAAATAAGCAATTTCTCTTTGAGCCTCATAAGCATGCACGACACCACCAGAATTTTTTACCTCTTCAGAAATAGCTAATGCATAACATCCAAAATTTGCACCGATATCTAAAAAAACACCGTTGGGCGGCGAAGTTCTAGACAACAATTTAATCAATTCAATTTTAGAATAATCCCACGCCTTACCCGTTTTGATCAGCGTGTTGCTCTGATTGATGTCGTAACGATTGATTAGCATCTGACCATAGACAGTCGACACGACGATCGTGTTAGAAACATTCATGTTTTGGCTCAATAAAAAATATAGTCTTTAAGTAGGTAATTTTTTCAAAATAAATTCGATCGCACATTCCCCGATCGGGGTTAAGGTTTGATCAAATCTTGATTTTTGTATGTGTCTATTGAGATCGTATCTAAATGTTGCGTCAAGCAATTCGATCTTTTTTACTTCAACGGGGTACTTAGAATTCGCCAAGAGATCAAACAAATTAATGCTTTGTTGAGACCAAGAGTTCCGCTTGTGAATCGT
>CALQNE010000202.1 GCA_943331855.1 Bordetella parapertussis | reverse complement strand
TTTGCTGGCGCAATGCAAAAGCAGTTGGGTCAAACCATCGTGGTGGATAACCCTGCGGGTGCGGGTGGCAGCATCGGCACGGCCAAGGTTGCACGTGCCGCACCGGACGGCTACACCTTACTGATGATTCACATCAGCCATGCCACGAATGTACTAATGATCAAAAACCTACCCTACAGCCCGATTGATGACTTTGAACCAATTGGACTGGCAACTGTTGGGCCTATGGTGGTCACAGGACGCAAAGACCTTCCCACAAAAGATGCACGCGAATTTGTGACTTATATCAAAGAGAACAGCGACAAGATCAGCATGGGTCATGCGGGTATTGGCTCAGCATCGCATCTTTGCAGCCTGATGTTTATGGATGCGTTAGGCGTCAAGCTGACGCTAGTCCCGTATAAAGGTGCTGCACCCGCAATCAATGACTTAATGGGCGGCCAGATTGATATTATGTGCGATCAAACCACAAGCACAGTGCCCGCAATCAGTGGCGGCCGCATTAAGGCCTACGCGGTAGCCGGCACACAACGCTTGCCCTCTATGCCAGACCTGCCCGCTTTAAGCGAAGTTGGCGTCAAAGGCTTTGATATCAGTATTTGGTTTGGCCTCTATGCGCCAAAAGGTACGCCACAACCCATTATCAATCGGCTTTCCGCAGCCCTTGCGGCCGCGGTCGTCGACCCCGAAGTCAAAGCCAAGCTTGATAGCATTAGCACAACGCCCGTCTCCCCAGATCTCGCCGTGCCGGCAAAGCTGCGTGCGCATTTAAAAAATGAAATTGAGACCCTTGGTCCCTTGCTGATCAAGTCTGGAATTACGCCGAACTAAAATCAGAAAACATCGCAAGGCGCCTAAAATACAGGCCGCCTTGCGACAAGAACGCAAGCTTACACAGGCATCTTGTTTAATTCATTTCTGACAGGCAACTGCTTAAGCAAATCTTCTTTTGAAATTCGCTGCTTCACCTCGTAACGTCCGTTTTCAACCCGGCTAATGTAGTGATCCAGTATGCCCGCATGGTCTTCTTTACGGATGATCTTATCGCCTTGAGGATGTCCGATTGAGTTTTTCAAACTCATTCCCTCTAGGGCCTGAATCACGCCTTCCACATCTTTTCGTGATTGGTATCCAGAAGATTCGATTGCAGCCTTTAACGCGAACAAATCCTCCCATGATTGCCACGCGTGGCTCTTAGCCATGACAAGCTTTCCATTTTTCTCGCGCGCATAAATTTCATCGACATTCATTGCAGCAATGAATTCCTTATGAAATGCATCGTCCTTGTACTTTGCCACGCGAGGGAAATTCTCTAACAGATAAACACCTTCGGCGGCGCCCTGTATCTCATTGGGATCAATTGCCTCCATCGTGCCGTTTACTGAATACATCTTTAGTTTTTTATCCAAGCCCATCGATTTAGCTTGTGTAAAAAAGGCAACCGAGAGCGACCCAAAGAAAATAGAAAAGAGCACCTCAGTATCAGCAGGAACCTGCGCCAGATAAGGCACCAAATCTTTTGCATCCAACGGAACGGGTATACCTTTCAACCAAGTACCGCCTAACCGTTCGATCACGGCCTTCGCTTCAGCATTATGACTTTGGCCCCAGGCATAGTCCGCATAGATCACGGTCCATTTTTTTCCTAGATTTTCAAGCGCCCACGGCACACCAGCAGCTGCCATCGAATACGTGTCGCTGCCCGTTCTAAAGCTATAGCGTGTTCCTTTCGATCCCGTCGCCTCAGTGGCTTCGCCTTGAGAGAAATAGATCGTTTTAAGTTCTGTCGCAATCGGGATGGACGCAAGCATGACACCAGAATGCACCGATCCAACAACAAACTCAGCGTTACCGCGTTGAATCAGATTACGCAACTTTCTTGCCCCAGTTGCGGGATTGGACTCTGTATCTTCGGTCAGAAGCGTCACCTTTCGCTTCGCAATCCCACCCTCGGCATTGATTCGCTCAACTGCCTTTTTCGCACACAGATCATGCCAATGCCCCCACGAGGCAAAACCGCCCGTGATCTCAGCATGATGACCAATCACAAGTGGACCGCTCGTTTGAGCGTAGAGATCTTTCATGATGGTCATATTGGCCAAGCCTGCCGCCACTCCGCCTTTAAGCGCGAGGCTCAGCAAACTACGACGACCGGAATTAGGTGATTCTTTCTTTGCGTGATCATCCATGCTGTAGTGCTCCTGTCAGGGTTGAGAGACTAAATTTTGATATCCAGATGCTCAGAGAGCATCTTCGGGTCAGTCAAGATCGATTGCGTGCTGGCATTCATGACGATCTTGCCTTTATCCATCACCAGTATCCGGGTGCATAAATCAAGCGCTGTTTTAACGTTTTGTTCAACCAACAAAATTCCAATACCTTGAGCATTAATCTTTTTTATTTCGGCTCGAATTTCAGAAACAAGCTTGGGCATGATCCCTTCGGTCGGCTCATCCAGAATGATCAGTTTAGGTTCCATTAATAGACAACGCGCGATCGACAACATCTGCTGCTCGCCACCAGATAAAGTGCCTCCGGGCTGCTCAAGCCTTTCTCTAAGGCGCGGGAAGCGTTCAAATACATACGCGACCAAGTCATCAGGTGCTCTGTTCTTAACCCCTAAAAATAAGTTTTCTTTTACGCTCAGGTTTGGAAAAATACCGCGACCCTGGGGTACGTAACCGATTCCTAAATGAGGAATCTTATGTGGGGCTAGCTTACTGAGTTCTTGACCGTCAAACGAGATCGATCCTTGTGCGCAAGCCAACAAACCCATGATCGTTTTAAGCGTTGTCGTTTTGCCCACGCCGTTACGCCCAAGGATCCCCACCGCCTCACCTTGCTCAACTTTAAAAGAAAGATCCTGCAGAACATTCACGCGACCATACGACGCATACGCACTCTTTAATTCGAGTACATGTTGCTTATTCATGCGCAGGCACCTCGTCGACGCCAAAGTACACTTCTTTGACGCTTTGATTCTCAGCAATTTCGCGGGGGGTTCCGCTTGCAAGTTTTGCGCCGAACGCGAGTACTGTAATCTCCTCTGCGAGTTTAAACACCACATCCATGTCGTGCTCGATGATCACCACATGCGTCTGTTTAGCAAGGCTTGCGATCTTAGTCACGACCTTTTCGGTCTCTTGCGGACTCATTCCGCACACCGGCTCATCAAAAAGAATCATGCGCGGTCGCGTAATAATCGCCATGCCAATCTCAAGCAGCGCGACGTCACCGTAAGACAGCGTGCCAGCCTCTCTATCGCGAAACCGCTCAAGCTCAAGTTGCTCAATGACGCTCTCTACCTCTTCTTGCTCAAGACGATAATTTGCAACTTTTTTAAACGGGTTCAAATGACCGCGATGCGCTGACAGAGTAATCCAGAGATTTTCAAATACTGTCATGCTGTTAAATACGCTTTTAACTTGCAACGTACGCTTAATTCCCAGCCTTGAGATTTCGTGTATCGGCAAGTTTGTAATTTCACTACTTTCAAAAAAAATCGTGCCTGAATCAGGCCTGATAAAGCCAGAAATCAAATTAAACAGAGTCGTCTTGCCTGCGCCGTTCGGTCCAATGATTGCATTGATCCTACCCGGCATCAACGACACGCTTAAGTCATTGACTGCCTTCACGCCTCCAAATGACTTGGATAGATTGTCAATTTTCAAAAAAGGAATCATGCGCCCCTCTTCTGAACATATTTTTTCCAGAGCCCCACGATCCCTTCAGGAGCAAAAATCACAATACAAATCGCAAAACCGCCCACAATCAATGCATAGTGCTGCCAATGGCTCGAAACGACCTCTCTGATCAGTATAAAAATTCCTGTCCCGATTGCTGGGCCCAACAGTGTGCCAATGCCACCTACGATCGCCCAAACGACACCTTCACCTGAAACGTGATAGAACATATATGATGCAGAGGCGTAGCGACCAAACAGCGCAAACAAGGCGCCCGACACCCCCGCCAAAAAGCCCGCTATCACAAAGGCCGCCAGGCGCAGCCGATAGACATGAATCCCGATAAGCGATGCCCTGACATCATTATCACGAATGGCAATCAAAGACCGGCCAAATGCACTAGCCATCACAATTCGAATAAGCCAAAAACACAAGACCACAATAATCAGCATAAAAAAGTATTGGGTGGTCGCATCGGTCAGACTGAGCTTGTAACCTGCAGCATTGAACATATCAGGTAGCACGAAATTAATGCCGTCGTCTCCCCCTGTCAAAGACTTAAAGGTCAGTGCCAAGAAGTACATGATCAAAGAAAACACGACCGTAATGATCGCAAAATAATGCCAGGTTAAACGCACTGCCAAAATTCCGGTTAAAAAAGCAATGACGGTGGCGCTTAACGGACCCAAGAAAAATGCGGGCCAAAAAGAGAGTTGCAACTCAGTGATCCCGAGCGCGACGCCATACATTCCGAAGCCAAAGTACAAGGCCTGACCAAACGAGAGTAGGCCCACATAACCGAATAAAAAATTAATACTGGCTGCAAAGCATGACCAGATGACTATCTCGGTCAAAACGCTCAGCCAAAAAGGATCCCCAAGCCAGGTAATCAACCACGGCGCGAACACCAGTACAACAAACAAGCCTGCGTAGCCTAAACCGATCCTCATTTCGTGAGCCCCTTGAATAAGCCTTGTGGGCGAACCAAGAGGACTCCACTCATCAAAACCAGCGAAAATATTCGGGCGATCGTTGGTGTCGCAAAGCCCGAGATCACGCCTTCTAAAAACGAAAGTAACACCGCAGCGGCTACAGTACCCGGCAAGTTACCCAAGCCGCCGATAATCACCGCCATAAAGCAGAAGGGCAAAATATCGACCCCGGTACGAAAATCGACCGTGGTGATTGGTGCTGCAATCACGCCTCCGAGTGCTGCCATCGCAAAGCCAATACCGAACGTAAATAAATACACCTGCTGAGTCGGTATGCCCATGGCGGTCGCCGTGTCGCGATCATGCCGTACTGCCCTCATCCAAGTACCCAGTTTTGTTTTTTTGAGAAATATGAAAAATGCAAGAATCGCGATGATTGCAGCTACCGCAGCAAATATTCGATACCACTCGTATTCAATACCAAACAAACCAAAGGTGCCCTGAATCGGCGACATAATGCGTTTTGGTGCTGCACCAAAAGTCATCCGTACGACTTCTTGAATAATCATCGATAAGCCAAACGTTGCCACAATGGAGAGTGCGGCATTGTTTTTAATTCGCTGAATGATTGAATACTGGACCAGCACCCCTAACGCAAACCCAATTAACGGCGCGATGATCAGTGCGGGCCAGAAAAGCCCGAGCGTAGTGAGTGTCGTGTAGGTGAGCACCGTGCCCACCATAAAAAAATCGCCATGAGACAGATTGATAATGTCCAATAATCCAAAAATAATAGACAGGCCTAAGGCAATGAGCGCAACGATCAGCCCAAATACGATGCCGTTAATAGCCAGCGCTACTATCGTTTGATTCATGTGGTTCTTTCTGTGGGTGCCTGAAATAGTGACCCTCAGTCTAATCGACTACTCTAAAAATGCAAGGCTGTTTTTTGCAAGCATGGTTGCAAAAAATCGACCTCATGAACCTACTGGTTCAAAAATACGTCGTCCGATTCAAAAATAGACTTAATGAATCGATGTACTTGAGCTACCCGTTCGACTGCCAATAGGTCACTTTGAGCGCTGATATAGATCTCGCGTTTCACCCGGATACTATCCGTCAATACAGGCGTCAATTCAGAGCCCTTGGGAATCGCAAACTTAGGGAAGAGACCCAAGCCTACCCCAGAGGAGGCAAAGGCGATCTGGGCCACCATGCTGCTGGAGGTGACCTGAGCGTCAGGGCCCTTGATCACCTCGTCCAACCAGCGCACCGTGTCCATCTGGATCAAGTCGTCGATATAGGTTACAAAACGGTGCTGCTGCAGGTCAGCCACAGTCTTGGGTCGACCGAACTGGGCGAAATACTCAGCGGTGCCATAAAGGTAAAGCACGAATTCACCCACCTTTTCGCACACGATCCCTTTGCCGGATTGCTTAAAAAAGCTCAAAAATAAGTCGGCTTCTCTGTAGCCGACCTTAATGTAATTGGACGAGGTGACCAGCTCAAGGCGTATGGCAGGGAATTCGCTGAAAAATGGCTTAAATTTATTTGCCAGATATAACGACCCAATGCCCTCCATCATCGCAACTCGAACGGTGCCTGAGATATCCTTTTCTGGTTGAACAATATCGGCCAAGCCCTGTATGCCAAGCTCGACACGCTCGAGCTGCTCGACAATCTCATCGGCAAATTTCGTATGAATCATGCCGCCTCGCGTACGCTGAAAGAGCTTATGGCCAAGGCATACTTCGAGCTGT
>CALQNE010000201.1 GCA_943331855.1 Bordetella parapertussis | reverse complement strand
GGACGGTTTGAACGAACGCCTGACGAGCAGCGTCCGTGACGCGCACGACCGCTGCAAGCTGACGAAACGTTTGCGTCAGCGCGCCCGCTCCCGCGTATTGAGCGGCTTGCACCGCGACAAGATCTTCAGTTGGCAGGGCACCGAACCAAGTCGCAAAGAGATCTCCTCCGCTTTTGGGAAACGTTTCGAACCAATGCTGCGAAAGTACGCCACGCGCGCCTTGCCGTGCATAACGCTGAGCATCGTCCTGAAAAACGCTTAAAAGCGTTTTTGCCCCTGCGGTCACGGCAATCATCTCTGCCAGATAGTCGTAATAATCGGCCCGCTTCGACCGAAACTGCCTGGCTGCAAGATGCACGCGCCAGCCAAGTAAAAACCGCAGCTGAATGCGCTGTTGAACACCCCGCCCGAATTTACGCACACGCGTCACGCTTTACAGCTAAGGGCGCAAGGCCACCGAACCGCGCTTGTACATCGCACGGATCAAGCAAGCCCTGCCCCATTTTGTAAAGCGCGATCTGCTGCGCAGATTGACGCTGCACGTCATTTTGCTGCTGTGCTTGCTGACTTCGCGCAGTGAACCATCGATAAAGCCCTACGCCATCACCCTCTTTAACCCCTTGCAGAAACTCTGACTCTCTTAAGGGATCAATCATCTCAGCGATGACAGTACGCCCGACTGTTCCTCGCAATCCTTCAATCACATGCATGCAGGCGGAGCAAGCCTGCGGATTGCGAAACCTCAGCGCATGACGCGAGACTGCAAATCGCTGTTCGACCTCACTAAACCAGTCATCGAACCAGGCCGGGGCACGCACCTGCTCGACCGTCAACGCGCAAGCAGGACATAGCTTAGTCATTAAGGTTTGAAATACCAGCAGCTTTAAAATCCCGGGTGTGGCCAGCAAATCCCGCGCGACACCAATAAAACTCGACGTTAAGCGATCGGGGATCAGCAAGGCCGAGCCCGCGTGCACCGTTGTATATAAATTGACGCCGCACGCCGCTAAATCCATAAACGCACGACCTGTGGTTTCATCACGAATTTCGCCGATTAACAGGTCATTCATGGCAGAGCGTTTGATAGCCTTGAGTTTGCTGTCAAAAGAATGAACATCGTGCTCAGAAAAACAGCGGCTCACCGTATTTTGTAAAGCGTTGGGAATTAAGTATTCGGCGGGATCCTCAAGCGTGATGACTTTGCGATCAGCGACGATTGTGCGCATTAAGGTCGCAATGGTGGTGGACTTTCCTGACCCCACCGTCCCCGCTAAAACCACTGCGCCACCAGCCGCCTGCTGCGCGTGTTCAAAGAGCTGAATCTGTGGTTCTAAGTAGCCCAAGGCCTGAAGATCAGGTGTCAGATGATTTAAGGCGTCCATCGCGAGCACCCGTAAACACACTGAGGGGCCAACATCAGTTGCGAGCGAGGCCCACCGAAGCAAAAACTTTTGGCCATTCACCCAACGATTGAGCCGGCCCTGTTGTTCAATCATGGGATCAAACACCGCGCCGTTACCACCTTCAATATCCATCCACGCAACAGCAAGCATATCGAGCATTGTCGCGGTGGGCAGACTCGCAAACTCTGAAGGCGAGACATAACGACCCGCAATCGTAAAAAATACGGGCGACGAATATTGGTTTCGATTCACATTAAAGTGAATATCGCTCGCCTGGTGCGCGATGCCCCAGCGCAGCAAATCATCAAACGCTGTCGCAAGCGCGCCCTGTTGCAACTGCCGTGCGCTTGACACGGCCGAAGACACCGGCAAGCGTTCAACCGTCGATCGATCGATTGCCAGTAACAATGCTGCGGGCAACACAAAGAGGTGTGGCCGATTCAAGCGAAACCCTCGTGCGACCAAGAGACTCAGTAGCGCACGGGTCTGATCATCGTGACAATAATCAATCAAGGTAAACACGCCGACGCTGTTATCAGAAAAACTGACCGGACACACTCGGCCACGTAAACTCAGTACATCGAGCTGTTGAGCCAGTGAACGCACGAAGGCGGGTTTTAATTGCATTAACTGATCATGCGTTTTTATTTCAATATAGTGAAGTTGATGATCTACAAGCACTCAGCGCCCTTTGCTCAAACATAAGATTTCAGTTTTCTCGTCTTTTTTTAGGTACACGCAAGGCGGTGCAATACGTTCAAGCGTGTACTTTGACGGTTGACCCCAGACGGGCTGCGCCCGCGCACTTTTAAAGATGTGGGGTTCGGCATCCAAGACAACTTCAGCGGTCAGTGCTTTACCCAAGCCATAAATTGCCAGCACTTGATTGCTTTGCGTTGCACTGTTTGCACCTTGCTGCTCGAGCGTCATGCCAGGCGTTGTGCCAAAGACATTTTTTCGCGCAGCAAGCAAAGCGGCTTGTGCATCGAGCTTCAATAACTCATCAATCGTCGTCTGTGGTGCCACTTCGGTGGCCCATCCCAAAGGTGCCACTGTCAGCTGCAACAAGATCAGATAAACAGTGATTCTGTGAGCGGCCTTAGTCTGTTGATTCTGTTGTCTGTTCAAACATCTCTCCAATAAGTTGTACGACCAAAGCACTGCGTGTAAGCGCGTGACCAGAAACAGCACCAACCTCTAAAGTCGCGCTACGCCAACGCACTGGCGTCTGCAAAACGTGCAACGCAGGCAACGAACGCATCGGGCCTTTCAGTGCCAGCGAACGTTTTTCCCAATGCGGCAAGGTCGGTGGCTTGGCAAGAGGCTGCCCGTGCGCGCTCAACGGGGAACTCAACCGTAGCTTGGCGGGGACACCAAGCTGGATGTGTTCGAATAAGGGACTGACGCTCTGTAAGGTGGTCATCCAATCAAACGGTGGTTGCGATTGACCAAGGCTCAGTGCTTGAGCGGCCTGCGGAATAGTCCAAGTCAACGTGGCCTGGTCTAGCGCAATCGGATGCAAGATCCAATCTGAGGGCTTCGCGGTTTCAAGATGTCGATTTAAGGCTAACCGATGTTCGCGACGATATTGCGCTGCACACGACCATCCAAACAAAAGGGGTTCGCACTGAATGTTCAATAATTTCCACCCCGACGGGTCAAACGGCACGCGACGCCAATCCGCCATGACACGCATCAAATCCGAAAACCCATGCACTGGATGTTGTGATGCATAGTGATTCATGACCTCAAGCCATCGTTGCGTTGGATTATCGTGAGCGACCATCGCATCAAATACGGGAGCCTCAGGTGTCCAGTATGTCCAAGCCCCTGTTAAGGCGGCGGCGAATACCATGCCCCACCCCACACTCGCGTTAACCCGCGAGACCCGATTGACAAGCAACCGCGTTTGCTCAGGGCATCGTTCATTGAGCCATTCAGGTAGCGTCGTTGCACTTGCCGTACACACCTGATGCACCTGAAGATTTGGGAACCGCAAACGAATTTCGCTCAGCGCCTCTTGCGCCTCGTGCAGGTTTTCGAACCATTGATCTGTTTGAGACAGAATTGAACCTGAGTGAGCGGCCACCATCCAGCATCGTCCGTCTTCAAACGCCACAAGACTGGCGACTGCGGCGACGGGAAACGTTGCAGCAAATAGCGCCGCCGCCGAGTACGTTGCCTCGGACGACTTGTGCTGGTGTTTATCAAGCTGCGCGCACCCAACCGTTGAGGCGGGCGCCCCGGCCACAAGGTAATGGGTTGCCCGCAACAGCCGCGCCCGCTTGCGCGCCAACTTCATTGCCTGGCTTCCGATGACCGCGCTCCAGTGCATACCAAATAGCACCGACTGACCGAATGCATTGCGCATCACAACCGTCTGGGCGTGCACCCGGGTACGTTGAAAGCGCACGTTAAAACCCCTCTTCGACTTGAGCTGTGACGACAATCAGCGTGATCATCCGATTGTGCTTCGTACGATCGCGACCACCCAATCCAAGTGGTGCATCAGCGGTCAGGCGCAGCCGTTCAACCTCACCTTGTTTTTGCTCAAAGCCCGAGATCAGCATGGGTTGGCCTGGCCTGAGTGCGACCTGTTGCACGGTTCCATGGCCATCAATCGTAATTTGCTGAATTTGCATACGACCGCTTTGCTCTCCAAGCGTCACCGTTTTAAGCGGCTGCGCAACCGTATTGTCATACGCTACAGACAAAAGGATTTGCCCATCCTCTTGTGCATCGGGCACGAGGGTTAAAAATGATCCAACGGTTTCTTCTTTTTGACTGACCGACATCGAAGGCTGGGCATTTGAAAATACCGAAGGCCCAGAAGAGGCGAGCGAAGACGTTTTGATTTGATCGATATACGAAAAGGTGGTTCGAAGAGCGTGCGTCACGGGACGCTTGTTTAAGGTCAGTACGGGCATCGAAATATGACGTAAGACCGTTCCGTATTTCGCCAAGGCCGTCAACAGTAATTTCGAGGACTGGGCCGAGCCTGGTGGGGTACCTAGTGCCGCCCTAGCGGCTTCGACACCTGCACCGGCTACCGAAGACGTTAAGGTTGCTGCAACAGCACTGCTTGAAAACAGGGTTTCCCAGTCAAGACCCAGCTCAAGGTCTTCGTGTGCAAGCAAGGCAATCTCTTCAAAAATTAAACGTACGCGTCGCGTCAACGTGCGATTTTCCCGCTCGATGAAACGCCCGATCATTTGCAACACCTCAGGCGTATCTTTCACCACCACCGAACTCAACGCACCAGGCTGAGCAACAATGACGCCCGCGCGTGTTAAAAAAGGTTCGATCCGAAGTTTGATCGCTTCAAGCGTATGCTGTTCGGTGCTTTTGAGTGCGGTATGGGATGTACTGTCGAACCCACCAGCCTTCGCCTGACCGCCCCGACCAAGACGTGCGTCTGTCTGGGCCGAAAGCGTCAAGGACCGTACGTCAAAGACCTGCGTTTGCGTTCGATAAAACTCAATCGCACCATTTTCATATCGCCAGTAAACGCTTAAGCGCTTGGCGAGTTGATCAAGAATGTCGACAAGCGGCTGAGCCCCTCCATCAAGCAAGACTTGATGGGGCAAGGCCACGACTGGCGTGCTGGCATCCAGGTTTAAACGCGACAAGAAGCTTTCAGCCGGCAATAATGCTTCGGGCTTGATACGTACGGGCACACCAGTGGCCTGCGTGATGCGCTCTGACACCACCACAAGATCGCTTTTACCGCCGCGATACAGCAGCGTCGCATTGACCTTCGTGCGTAACGCGGTTGGCAAACGAATGTCACGAGAGACGGGTACGGCCTTACTCATCAACCAAGGCTTTTGAACCTGTTGGGCTTTGCGCTTTTCTGCAGGATTGTTTGTGCGCGCCTCAAAAGCTTTTTGAGCGTGCTCAATTGAGACTCGCGCTTGAGCAGCTTCGCCCTCACGTTGAGCCAAGCGTTCATGGAGGGCGCAACCGCTCAGCGTGAGGACAGCCAACTGCAACAACAAGGCACCGACAAAGTGCAGCGAGATCATGTCGAGGCTCCGTCGCCCAGTGTGCGGTCGCAGGGTTCTGCGATCGGCACAACGCGTAATACTTGGTTAGCATAAAAGCACGGCTGCAAAGGCCGATCAGACAACTCGGTTGCGGCAACCAATGTCTGTACAGAGGCTACAAAATCATCAGAAAAACTGGCCGAGGCAGAGAGTGGGATATCGATGTCAACGCCCCAGTGCTCAGCCTCAAATCGCCAACCACTGAGACTCGCCCAACGTGTGAGCGCCTGCCTGAGATGACCATCGGCCGGGCTTACTGTAAAAATTTTTTGCTGAGCGCCTGAGGTAACGGGCGCAGAGGTGGCAGACGTGACCACTTGTTGCGAGGGTTCAGAGGCCACCGCGGCACTATTCAGACGACGGGCGCGGGCCTGCTGCGTCGCAGATTGAAATGACAACGCGCGCCAGTGACCTTCTAATATCGTGTAGGGCCCCTGACGCACGTAGCTTAAGACCTGCTCGCCCTGCGCACTTGTACCCGTGATGACCGGCAGTGGTTGGCCTGGCAGCCACTGCAACCACGTGCGGGACGCGTCAGAAAAAACCTGAAGCGGTGCCACACCACGATCACCCGACAGCCTCCAACCAAAATCGAGCTTACCTGAAGGAACATGTGCGGTCACTTGGCGCTCGCTGGGCCAAGGACGCGAGAGAGGCCCCACACACCCTGTAAGTATTAACAATGACAACAATAACCAGCAGCCCTTACCCGAATTCATGATCCATTCACTTGCGCGCATTGAACGAGCCGTAATGTTGGACCTTGCACAGCCTACTCACAATTGTGTGACACACGCATAGACTAAAAAAACGCGATCGGCATAGGGGGCAATCATAGATGATTGCGCCCCTGCCACACCACCCGGCATGCGGGTCCGCACCGGGCGGTTCGAGAGGTTGAGGTCATGATAGACGGGGAAGACCCAGCCGAT
>CALQNE010000200.1 GCA_943331855.1 Bordetella parapertussis | reverse complement strand
GCGGCCGCACTGGCTAAGGCCACATAGCGATCAATCACACCAGCATTTTCAAGCGCTCGCACTCGCGCCAAACACGGTGACGGACTCAAATGGACGCGCCTGGCTAACTCGATGTTTGATAACGCACCATCGAGCTGAAGCTCTTGCAAAATTTTTAGGTCAAGAGAGTCAAGCTTCATATATGAAAATTTGAAGTGTTTTATTTCTTAATAGTTAAATATTACAGCATTTTATTTCATAAATAAGATGATTTATCTATATTTAAAGCACCTCATGCTGCTGACTTTTCTCTAGAATGAGCAAATTGTCACTCTATTAAAATACGGGGTCACCCATGAACGCCTCCATCGATCCTCGTTTGAGCGGCTTGCTCACCACTGCCGACACGGACACTGAAGAAACGCACGAATGGCGTGCTGCATTTTTGGCAGTCCTGGCGGCCGAAGGTCCCGAGCGTGCGCGCTTTTTACTAGACGAACTTGTACGCACTGCGCATACTGCAAAAATCGGCTGGCGCCCCGAGCTCAGTACGCCCTACGTGAACACCATTTCAGTTGATCAACAACCTGTGTTTCCAGGCGACCTCGCCATTGAAGAGCGACTCGCTTCCATCATGCGCTGGAACGCCCTGGCCATGGTCGTGCGCGCGAACCAAGCCTACGGTGAACTGGGCGGACACATTGCCAGCTATGCCAGTGCCGCCGATCTTTTTGAAACTGGTTTCAATCACTTCTTTGAGGCTCGCCACGGCACTGAAGCGGGCCAGCACCGCGGTGACTTGGTGTTTTTCCAACCGCATAGCGCCCCCGGCGTCTACGCACGTGCATACCTCGAGGGTCGCCTAAGCGAACAAGACCTTCTGAATTATCGTCAAGAAATTCGAGCCGCCGAAAAAGGTGCACGCGGGCTCTCGAGTTACCCTCACCCTTGGCTCATGCCAGATTTCTGGCAATTTCCCACCGGCTCAATGGGCATTGGTCCCATCAGCTCGATCTATCACGCACGCTTTATGCGTTATCTCAGTCATCGTAATCTTCTCGATTGTTCTGCACGCAAAGTGTGGGGGGTCTTTGGCGATGGTGAGATGGACGAACCTGAGTCTATGAGTGCCCTCACGCTTGCTGCACGTGAAGGTCTTGATAATCTAGTGTGGGTGGTGAACTGCAATCTGCAACGCCTTGATGGTCCAGTGCGAGGCAATGGACGCATCATTGATGAGCTCGAAAAACTCTTCACCGGTGCAGGCTGGAACGTCATCAAACTCGTCTGGGGCAGCGACTGGGATGGGCTTTTTGCACGCGATTTAACAGGTGCCTTGACACGCGCCTTTGCCAACACTGTTGATGGTCAGATGCAAACCTTTGCCGCAAAAGATGGTCGCTTTAACAGAGATACATTTTTTGGGCAAAACGAAGAGCTTGCACGCTTGGCGCAAGGCATGACCGATGATCAAATCGATCGATTAAAGCGCGGCGGCCATGATTTAGTAAAAATTCATGCCGCTTACGCCTCTGCCGCTCAACACGTTGGGCAACCAACGGTCATTCTGGCGCATACCAAAAAGGGCTATGGCATGGGCAGCGCGGGCCAAGGCAAGATGACCACGCACAGCCAGAAAAAATTTGATGAAACAGATCTGCTTGAGTTTCGCAATCGCTTTAACCTGCCACTTTCGGATGAAGAGGCCACCTCACTTGCGTTTTACAAGCCGAAGCCTGAGAGCGCCGAAATGCAATACCTTCAAAATCACCGACAAGCGTTGGGCGGTTATTTACCCAAGCGCGATACCGAATGTGAAACAGTCGCCATCCCCGAGATCGCGCAATACTGCAACTTTGCGCTAAACGCCGAAGGCAAAGAAATGAGCACCACCATGGCCTTTGTGCGCATGTTGGGCAATTTGCTGAAAGACTCCAGTCTTGGTCCGCGGATTGTCCCCATCGTTGCCGACGAAGCGCGCACGTTTGGTATGGCAAACTTATTTAAGCAAGTAGGTATTTACTCAAGTGTTGGCCAGCGCTACGCCCCAGAAGACATCGGCTCGGTGCTCAGCTATCGCGAAGCGCTTGACGGACAAATTCTGGAAGAAGGCATCTCTGAAGCTGGCGCGATCGCTAGCTGGACTGCAGCAGCTACAAGTTACAGCGTCCATGGCCTGGCCATGCTGCCGTTTTACATTTATTACTCAATGTTTGGTTTTCAACGGGTCGGGGATCAAATCTGGGCGGCAGCAGATCAGCGACCACGCGGATTTTTATTAGGTGCAACCTCAGGTCGCACAACACTAGGCGGTGAGGGCCTGCAACATCAAGATGGTTCGAGCCATTTGCATGCAGCCACGATACCGAATTGCAAAGCGTATGATCCCGCCTTCGCGGGCGAAATGGCTGTGATCGTGCATCAAGGCATTCAAGAGATGATGGTCGAACAGCAAGACGTGTTTTATTACATCACCCTCATGAACGAAAACTATGCACAACCAAGTTTGCCGGAGGCCGTCCACGAACAAGTTTTGCGTGGCTGTTATCTTTTCCAAACCTACAGTGCAGAAAAACAAAAAAAATCGACTACTGCAACGTCGATCACGCTGCTCGGCTCTGGCGCCATTCTGACCGAAGTTATCAAGGCCGCGCCACAACTCGCCTTGCAACGCATCACCGCCTTCGTCTATAGCGTCACCAGCTGGAGCGAACTCGCGCGTGACGGCCTGGCCTGTCAAGACGCACTGTTAGCCGGCGCCAACGCAAAAGCTGTTCCATTTATCTATTCACAACTTGCCGCTAGCCTGGGGCCCATCGTTGCAGCAACCGATTATGTTCATGCTCTACCAGAATCTGTGCGCGCCTATCTACCGGCTGAGCGTCGCTACCTGACGCTCGGCACGGACGGATTCGGTCGCAGCGATACCCGAGCCGCCCTGCGAGAATATTTTGGGGTGGATGCGGCCGCTATCGTGCGTGCCGCCTTGCTCGCTTCAAAATAAAGCAATGCAATCGCCAGAACCAATATCCTTACGTGACACAAGCAGCATCTCAGACAAGCAAAATGCAGGATCTCGCCCGGGCTTAGTGCTCGATGCCTGCGTGTTGATGTCAGGCTTGCTGCGTCCTTTACTTCTTGATCTGGCGCAAGCAGGCTTGTTTGCCCCCCTCTGGTCTGAAAAAATTGGCCAAGAATGGCAACGAAACGCTGCACGCCTGTGGCCAATCGACATCAATCTTTTAAAAGGCGAATGGCAGCTCATGCAAGAGCGCTTTCCTGCAGCGAACATGGGCGACGTGACTTTTTTTGAAACAGACCTCAAGCACACCGATCGAAAAGACAAACACGTGGCCGCTGTTGGTATTGCAGGCGTTCAAAAAAATATTGCCCAACCGATCAGCGTTTTAACCTGGAATCTCAAAGACTTTAGTCGCTCAGAGCTGCGCAAGCAGCAGCTTGGCCTCATCGATCCCGATCGCTTATTGTCGCAATGGTGGCTGACCCAACAGCCCACGCTGACACATCATATCGACGCCGCAATAGAAACACTATTCTTGACGGGGCGACGGCAACCTGAACCCGTGCTCAGTATGCTAAAACGTGATCGTCTATTTCGCTTAGCCGGGTGCTATGACCGGCACACGCAATCAAAGCGTTGACACAACCCGTCGTCAAGGTACGGTCTTTCCAACTTGCTGCATCAAACTCAGTGCGTTTTCAACCAACAATCGGAAAGGTTGCGCGAATGACGGCAAGATCAAAACAATCACGATTAAGCCCACACCAATGGTGATTGGAAAGCCAATGCCAAAAATGTTTAATTGAGGTGCCGAGCGCGTCAAAACGCCTAGCGCCATATTTGTAATCAACAGCGTTGCGATAATCGGCATCGAAAGTTGCAAACCTACGCTAAAAATTGAGGCTCCCGACCGCGCAATTTCCATTCCAGTCAACGCGCCAACGCCCAAATTGATCGGCAAGACTGTAAAACTCTCAATTAATGTTGCCACCATCAACACATGGCCATCCAAACTAATAAACACCAGTGTAAACAAGGTCGTGAAAAGCGTTGTGATAACCGTTGAAGTCCCACCGGTTTGCGGATCAAAAAAAGTAGCAAAGCCAAAACCCATCGTTAAGCCTGATACTTGACCGGCCAAATCCACAGCACTAAACAAAATGCGCAACACAAACCCCAGCGCAAGACCAACGAATAGCTGCTGGCACAGCAAAAATATCCCTTGGAATGAAAATAAGTCGATCGCCCCATCTACATCCACTAAAGGGACCACCATCGTGGTGAGTAAAACACCTACTGAAACTTTGACCACCGGCGAGACGGTTATGCCGCTAAACAGAGGCGCAACTGCAATAAAGCCAAGGATGCGGGTCAGCGGCAAGAACATAGTCGCGACCCAATTTTGCAGAAAATCGACATTGACATCAATCATCATTGGCCTCAGTGAAGCACGTAATTTCGATTGCCTTTGTCACAAAAAAAATTCACTGCAAAATGATAGGGAATTCAGTCAACACTTCTCGCAAATAGTCTGACATAACGGACAGCATCCAGGGGCCCGCCACAACTAAAGCCAGGAGGATGCCAACTAATTTAGGGATGAATGACAAGGTCTGTTCATTAATTTGCGTGGCTGCTTGAAAGATACTGATAATCAAACCGATGATCAACGCAACCAATAACAAGGGCGCAGAAATCATCACGGTGATTTCCATCGCATGGCGCCCAATATTCATCACGCTTTCAGGCGTCATTTCAACCTCAGTAAAAACTATTTGCTAAAGAGCCCAAGAGTAGCTGCCAGCCGTCAACCAAGACAAACAGCATCAATTTAAACGGCAACGACACAATAGAGGGAGACACCATCATCATTCCCATCGCCATCAGGACGCTCGCGACGACCATATCAATCACAAGAAACGGAATAAAAATGCTGAAGCCGATCTGAAAGGCGGTTTTAAGCTCACTCGTCATAAAGCTGGACACCAGTACGGTCAATGGAATATCGTCTGGTGTTTGTATATTTTCAGTACGCGAAAGCTTGAGAAATAAAGCAAGATCCGTCTCGCGCGTCTGCTTGAGCATAAACTCACGCAGCGGAGCAACCCCCTTCTCTAACGCCACTTGCATCGAGATACGATTTTCGCTGAGCGGCTGGTAAGCATCGACGTAAATTTTCTCAAAGACTGGACTCATAACGAAGAACGTCAAAAACAAGGCTAAGCCCAGCATCACCTGATTGGGCGGCACAGCCTGAGCACCGATTGTTTGTCGCAACAGAGACAACACAATGATGATTCGGGTAAAACTAGTCATCATCAACAGGATTGTCGGTAAGAACGACAGCGCAGTGAGTAAGATGAGCGTTTGCAAACTCAGGCTGTAGTTCTGACTACCGTCTTCTGCAGTCACTGAATTTAGCAAGCCAAGTGTTGGCATATCCGCCGCGAGTGCGACTGTGGCGTAACAAGCAAAGAAACCGAGCAATCCAAGCGAAGCAAAACCTAATAAAACCCGCCGAGATAGTTTGAAGTCTGACATAAATTTTTTATTTATTTCTCGCGCAAACGTGCAATAAAATCTGAAAACTTTAGCCGCGAAGCCGACTCGTCGGATGAAGATGTCGATGCCCCATTTTCATTCGCCTGAGTCTTTACCACATCCAACAATGCCGGGCTCGGTTCAATATTTGCCAAGGCGCTCACGCGCCCGGGCGCAACACCCACCACGATCCAGCGAGACCCGACTTCGACGACAACTAGGCGCTCGCGTGTGCCCAGGCTCACTCCTCCAAGGATCTTGGCCACAGAACCACCGATGACATTGCGCCCATAGACCTTTTTAAATAACCAGGACAACGTCATCAACAAAGCCAGGACCGCAGCTAAAGCAGCCAGTCCGCGCAGCGTATCCATCATGCTCATTAGCGATTCAGCTTCCGAATTCGCTCGGTCGGTGTAATGATGTCAGTCACGCGAATACCAAATTTTTCATTGACCACGACGACCTCACCTTGTGCCACGATGGTGCCATTAATTAGCACATCCATCGGAGCACCTGCCATTCCATTTAACTCGACAACAGAGCCTTGTACCAACTGCAGCAAATCTTTAATCGCAATCTTTGTACGACCCAACTCGACAGTCAACTGGACTGGGATATCAAGAATAAAATCAATGTCATTCGGTGCACTCGTGGTATTGACCGAAGACGAGAACTCGCTAAAAACAGGCGAAGCATTTTTAGTCAATGTTCCAGCGGCCTGTTCAGCCTGAGCCTGCTCTTTTAACGCCTCTGCCCAATCATCATCTCCAGGGACTTCGCCCTCCGCACCAGCGTTCGCATCAGTTACCATTTTTTTCGCCTTTAACGTACTCTTCCG
>CALQNE010000199.1 GCA_943331855.1 Bordetella parapertussis | reverse complement strand
GCAGGCGCCTGTGCACTGCCACCATCTGTGGTGAGATACCAGTCAGCCTTTGAATATTTAGCGGAATAAACGTCTCTGGATTGAGCAAACTTTCCCATATAGTCTCTTGACCGTGGCTAAGCGTTTTGATACCGATTTCGGTAATGCGATCTCGTTCAAAATGCGAACCCGTAGTTTCTATGTCTACAAAGGCCAGGGCAGGATAATGACTTATATTTTTCATGCAGCGCCTAAATAAATTGAAGTTTCGCGAGCCTTGCATACAGCCCGCCTTGGCTGAGCAGAGCCTCATGCGTTCCTTGTTCAATCACTGCGCCATCTTCAAGTACGATAATGTGATCCGCACGCATCACTGTCGAAAGACGATGGGCAATTGTCAGCGAGGTTCTTCCTGGCAACACACCATCTAACGCCATTTGCACCTCGCGCTCAGACTCTGCGTCTAGTGCACTGGTTGCTTCATCGAGCAGCAAAATTGGAGGATTCTTCAGGATTGCACGTGCAATTGAAATCCGTTGTTTTTGCCCACCAGACAAACGTACACCGCGCTCCCCTAAAAAACTGCCGTACCCTAAGGGTAATGCTGAGATAAAACCATGAGCGTGTGCGGTCTGCGCAGCGGCAATCACCTCGTCGTCGCTGGCATCGAGTCTGCCGTAACGGATATTTTCTAGCGCACTGGTCGCGAAAATCACGGGCTCTTGCGAAACGATACCGATACTGTTGCGTAAGTCGCTCACCGGCCATTCACTGGCATCTCGACCAAAAATTTCGATCTGCCCAGAGCGCGGTTCATAAAAGCGCAACAACAGCGAAAAAAGCGTGCTTTTACCCGCACCTGAAGTGCCGACTAACGCATAGCGTGCACCCTGAGGAACGACGAATGACACCTGTTGCATAGCCAAAAAATCGGGTCGTGAGGGATACGTAAAAGTAACCTCTTTCAACACAATCGCCTCTTTAGAACCCAAAACAACCGGCTCAGAAGACGGCGCGCTCTCCGCTAACGAAGGCGCTTCCTGCATCAGTTCAACCAAGCGTTCCATGGCTCCGGCTGCGCGCTGCAAATCTCCAAATGTTTCAGACAAGGCCCCAATTGAACCTGCGATAAACACAGCATAAAGTACAAACTGTGTCAGTTCGCCTAATGACATTGCACCCGCAGTGACTTGCCGAGCACCGATCCACAAGACAAAAACGATCACAGCAAAGGCCATCGTAATCGTGAGCGCCGTGAGCAACGACCGCGTAGTGATCCGCTTTTTAGCCTCGCTGAACGCTGCTTCTACGGCAGCATCAAAACGCTTTTGCTCATACGCTTCACGCACAAAAGCCTGAACAGTTGTGACAGCGTTTAAAACTTCTCCAGCCATCGCGCTCGTATCCGCAACCTTATCTTGACTTGCACGCGACATTTTTCGCACGCGTCTACCCATCGCCCAAAGCGGAAGCACAATCAAAAGCAGAAGTACGATCATGACACTTGCAAGCCAGGCGCTTGTCACCAGCATCATCGCCATTCCGCCAAGCAACATCAGGGCGCTGCGCAACGCAATCGAGATACTTGAACCCACCAAGGTTTGAATCACCGTCGTATCGCTCGTGAGCCTGGACAATACCTCACCGGTCTGCAGCGTTTCGAAATAAACTGGACTTTGGCGCAAAACGTTTTTAAAGACCCGCTGGCGGATATCTGCGACGACACGCTCGCCGAGCCAAGACATCATGTAGAACCGACTGGCCGTCAATACCGCTAAGGTGCTCGCTAATAACAACAGGTAGAAAAATTTACGGTCACTCGCAGCGCTGGTGATACCTGCGTCTACGAGCCCCCGAAAAGCAACGGGTACGGCAAGCGTTGCAGCCGCTGCCAATACTAAAAATAGCGAGGCCAGAAACCATTGCTTTTTGTAACGCGAGAGAACCTGATACTCTCGCAACCAGCCGATGAGACTGCTGAGTTTTGTTGGCATATGGAATCAGTCTGAAAGCAACGAGTGTAATGGTACGGCCAGCGAGATTCCAGCCTAAGTGGTTAGTATCCCTGCCGCAGACCAAAAACAAAAAAACTGAGATGTAAACACCTCAAGCAGTTTGTGATGTTGTTCATGCTGCTCCGCCATATGTCAAACATTAAAGAGTTACTTGTTATCAGATAGACCGGACCACTCTCGGTAAAGCGAATATAACTCGTCCATGTAACTCTCGAGGTTTGAAAATGCAATCAGTACTCTTGCATTCTGGTGATTCCAGGCAATTCGCTGCCCGCCATATCCCACGGCCCAATAACTATCACTTTGACGATTATTTTCTGTCCAAATTAAATATCCGTAGCCGCCAAACGACTTTCCCTGTTTGACACCTGAATTGTTAATTTGAGTCTTTGTTGCTTGTTTTACATAATCCGAAAAACAGTCTGCACCGCTTTCGTTTCTTTTAACCCAATAAGCAAATCGCGCCCAATCTTCGAGCCTCATGCGAATGTTGCCGTCAGCCGCGCCAAAGCCAAAATGATCTTGCCCAATAATGACCTCGTTACGTATACCGGCAGGAATCAAGACTTCCTTCTCTACCCATTGCGCATAATTTAAGCCCGTCGTTCGATTGAGGATGACACCTAATACCAGCGGATCAGTGCTGTGATAGTTAAATTGCTCGCCAGGTTTTCGCTTGATTCCGAATAGTCCGGTATCAGCATCACTAATTTTTGGATTCTTTAAAACCTGCAACACACTTATTCTTCCGGCCTGTAAATCTTGTAACTGCTCAGCGGAGTAGATGCTCGAATCCTGATTGATCGAGGAGGTCCCTGAACTCATTTTTAGTAATTGCTGCACAGTCACTTCACCCAGATGAGTCCCTTGTAATTCTGGCACATACTTTGCTGCACTGTCCTGCAGAGACAATTTATTTAGGCATAGGGCTTTGCCAATTGCCATGGATGTGACCGTCTTACCTACGCTAAAACTCAGTAAGGGCGAATTTGCATTCGCAGGAGCTTTGAAGCCAGCCCAAATAATTTCGTTGCCACTCATTAAAAGCAGTGCCTTGGCTGGCGAAGTCTCGAAGATTTCTCGCGCTCGCCTCACGATTGGGACTTCGTGTTCGTTGGGCTCTCTATTTTTAAGGACTTGTGGCTGCGCAGTTACCGCAGTGCGGTAATGCCAAGTTTGACCTCGACTTAAAAGCCAGTCATCGGGAGCCGCTGCAACACCACCCACTTGAGGAGCCTGTGAAAAAGCAGAAAATGACAGTTGCAGCAGCATACAGACTATGAGGGTACGCAATTTAAAGGCCTTTGACGCAAGAAGCAGTAACATGGCAAGTGTAGATTCGACAGCACTCAGTCTGCTCGTTAATCCGGAACCAATCTGAGTCGCAGCGCCATATGCAGTGATCGTAAACATCGCACTGTTCCTTATCATTGTTAGAATAACAGTATTGAGTTATCGAGCCTTGAAGAGCAGCTAATGCAACTTTTTACGACCTTTTTATTGAGCTTGATTTTTCTGTGTCCCATGCTTGCACGTGCTCAGCACAATTTTGTTTTTGACTCGATGAGTTGCATTAATAAAGTTGGCACAAATGACTTATGCGAGCCTTTGAAGGTCTCTGGGCGATTGTACTTACCCGAATCACGAACTTCTCGTTTGGTCACCATCACGCACGGGTCTCAGGGCTTGGATGCGCGCCACGAGCTCTACGCACAACAACTTATAAAAAATGGCTTTGCTGCCCTGATCATTGATCACTGGGGTGCGAGAGAGATTGGAAAAGCACAGCTTAACTATCTTTCAAATAACCAAAAGGGAGCCCGAGCATTCAATCAATCACTTGACGCTCTCAAGGCGATGAATGAATTAAAAAAAGCTCCTCATTCATTCGAAGAGTTCGGATTTATTGGTGAAAGTATGGGAGGGGTTGCTGCCCTTTGGCTTGAGAAGAATTATTTTTATAAAGAATATCTACGAATTTTTAACGAGCCCTCAACAGCAAACTTAAAAGCCTTGGTCGCCCTTTATCCTCACTGCGACGAACGCAATCATGGATTGATGTTTAACCAAATTCCAACTTTAATTATCGCAGCCGAACTTGATAACGACACGCCTGCGAAATACTGTAAAAACTATGTTGAGTGGGTAAGCACGGTCAAGGGCGGTGTCATAACCCTAAAGATTTTGGCAGGACAATATCATGATTTTGATGCGCCTTATCGCCTCTTGAGAGCAAATCGGTCTCAAAATCCAGCAGATTGCGTCAGTACACTTAAAGATGGAATGCGAATCTGGGACTTAACTCAAGAGACATTCCCGCTCAACGCACAAGGATATAGCAACTACATCAAAAAATGCATGAAAGTCGCGGGGGATGATCCCCCATGGTCGGGCCACACTGGCGATCCCAAAACGGGCTTTGGCGAATGGACTCAGTTTTTTTTGAACAACATGCCTTCAACTAAAAACTAAGTTAACGAAACCCTTGTTACATAAGAAATCTCATTTTTTAATTCGCAAGTTGCCTCAAGATAAATCGATTGCCCCAACCACCCATTGGGTTAGCCGCCCACTCAGGCTGTTTGCTTACGATTTCATCCAAAATAGCGCGCGCATCTGAGTTGTTTCCAGAACGCAACAAGGCCCAAGCATAGCGAAGCTGATGGGCAGGCGCTTTGGGATCAAGTGACTTCGCGCGATTGGCGAGGATTAACCCCTCTCTATGATCACCCAAAGCGGTTGCAACGTAAGCGCCATTTGAATGCGCCCAAACATGGACTGGATCGACCTTAATCGCTTTAATAAACTCAGTTTGTGCTTGCCGGTACTTATCCACCCCTTGGGCCGATAACCTACCCGACTCATCGATTAGAACACTTCCTTGCTCCATAAAAATTTCACCGAGTTGGTTGTGACACGGTGCATAGGGCACACTTCGGGAACAAGCTGTTCGGTACGCGACGATCGCTTCGGCAGTGCGATTAGCTTCTCGTAAATTCCTTCCCTTTTCGTGATAGCCGAGAGGAGACTCAGGGGCAGCCGCAATAGCCTGATCGGCGAATGCGACACCCCCGTCGAAGTCTTTGCGTCGTCTATAGACATCCGATAGCGACACGAGCGCCATATGGAAATTAGGGTCAATTGACAGCGCTTCCATTAGATCTGTTTCTTCCTGTCGAGCACTAGCCAATTTAGATCGTAGCCACAAGCTGTATTTACGATCCTCGCTGTTGGCTGACACCACAAGCGGTCGTAAAACGTCCCTTGCCATTTCATAATCACCTAGGCGCCAGGCTGCTAAGGCAGCTCTGAAGGGTTCAAAATGTGCGTATAAATCAAACGATAATTGCTTAACCAACGTATCCAGATCGTCGGTTTTTAAATTCACTGTGCGTTTTGAAATGACTTTATTATCGACTCTCAGCCTTCCTTCGAACTGCTGATCGCGCTCATCGGCAGTAGGCTTTCGTGTGATTTCGCCTGTGATAGTTTTTACTCGCTTGCCCAATACAAAATTGAGCCCTTGCTCTATCGACTTAACAGGCAGCCCTCCAACAACAGTTGCTTCAATTTTTATCTCAGGCTTTGCCGCGACAGCGCGAAAAATTGCACTTTCACTTTTATCAATCACTGCAACGGTCTTAAGTAAATCAAGTTGATCCAGTACACGCTGAACCACTATATCTCCACGCAGTCCTAGCTCCTCTAACGTTGCCGGCATCTCGATTCTTTCGATCACGACCGGCTGATTAGCAACAATCAACTTAACGATCCAAGCAGAGCTCATCAACACGCAGATGCTAATAAAAACAGAGGTGATCGTTTTCGACCAACTTTGTAATGACTCCAGAGTTTTGCTTATCGTTGTAAACATAAGACTCACCTTTTTAATCGCGATACGCCTAGGATGCGAAATACATAACCAATCATAAACTCATTAATATTTAGCGTCTTGATGCGACAGAACGAAACAGTGGTCAATGCAGTCCTGATTTTGAGTCGCCTCGTACAAAGCTATATCACTAATTTTTATTTAGTTACTTTGTAATTTAATCGATCCACCAAGTGGTATAAATGCGCGGTCGACATTTCTTGCTGACACCGAACTAAACTCATTCAGTCAGACAAGCAATCAACCCGTCCCAGAAATGTCCAAAGACTATTACCAAACGCTTGGCGTACTAGATAACGCCGAAGATATTGTTATTAAGGCCGCCTACAAGGCGCTGGCCCAACGCTACCACCCTGACAAGTGGACAGGCAACAAAGGCGAAGCGACGCGGCGCATGTATGACATCAACGAGGCCTATGACGTTTTATCTGATCCGGTTAAGCGCAAAGCCTATGACTCACAAAGAGATAGCAATGCGTATCAGCCCGAGCCAGAAGACAACGAATTAAATTCGTCAGTC
>CALQNE010000198.1 GCA_943331855.1 Bordetella parapertussis | reverse complement strand
GCCCAGTTAGCCAGCATTGCGGTGACGTTGACACCCAAACAGCAAGAGCGCCTGCGTGCGCAATTTGAGAGCGACAATAAAGACTACGCCGATGAATATCTCAAAAATCCCGAAAGTGAAGCGACGCGTAAAAATAATCACAAGCGCTCAATCAAGCGTTTTGAGGATTGGCTTGGCTCCTTGACGCGAGATCAAGAAAAACTGTTAACGGATTTGTCTGATAAGCGCACCAAGGTGTTTGTCGCTTGGAATGACGAACGAAAGCTTCGACAACAGGCGTTATTGGATACTTTAGAACAGCAACGCGGCAAAGAGCCGCAGCAAGCAGAGCTTGCCTTGGCCGGTTATCTAAGCAGTTTGTCTAACTACCGTGAGCCGACCTTAGCTGAGCAAAAAGTAAAGCTCAGACAAGAATGGGCTGAAGTCACGGCGCAGATTTTGAATAGTCTGACGTCTGGACAAAAGACCTATCTAAAAAAACAGCTCACGGGCTATGCAAAAGACTTTGCAAGTTTGACGCCTAAGCAACTTGCACAAAATTCTAGCGAATCCTCACGACAAAGGTAACGTCAGCACATTTTTTGCTGCAGGACGCGCGAGCATCTTCGCGTACCAGGCTTCGATGCTTGGCCTTGACGGGTGAGGGATTGGCAGCCCGTACCAGCGGTGCACTTCACAGGTCAGCGGGATGTCGGCCATCGTCATCGTGGCGCCAGCGATGAAGGGGTGAGTGGCAAGATGTTTTTCAAGGCGATCAAGCAGAATCTCGGTTGAGGCAATCGACGCTTCAACTTTTTTCATGTCGCGCTCAGATTCAGGGACTCGAATCAGTTGCCAGAAGGCATCGCGTCCTGAGGGGCCAAAGGTTGTTTGCTGCCAGTCCATCCAGCGTTCAGCGTTAAAGCGTGCTTGCAGATCAGTTGGGTAGAGCACGCCGCCTGAATGTTTAGCGCACAAATAACGAACGATGACATTTGACTCCCACAACACAAAGTCGCCTTCTACTAACGTTGGGACAACTGAGTTTGGATTCAGTGCAATATATTCGGGTGTTTTAACCACGCCAAAAACACCGCCGGCATCGATGCGTTCAAACTCAAGGCCAAGTTCTTGGGCTGCGTAGACGGCTTTGCGTACGTTGATAGAAGTAATACGGCCCCAAATTTTTAGCATGATAGGTATCTCAAAAGATCGTTAGAAAAAAGATTATAGGATGTCAGTTTCGACAAACTCGAGCAAGCTGTTAAAGCCCGGGATTTGAATGGCGATACGTCCAGGCTGCTCGCGCCAATTGATCGTCTGCAGGCCAACACGTTGCATGGATCGTAGTGCCTGACGCACGCGCGCAAGTGATTTTGTTTTTACGGCAATCGCACCGAAGAAGCTTGCACGCTTTCCGCCCACGCAGGTGAGGGCGCCAAAACACGCTGCGTATTGCGCAGGTGTCACAAACACCAAAGCATAGTGTTGACCATTTACGCGATACTCACCATTGGATCCTTTTCTAACAGCGCCGCCTGCTGCTGCCAAATACTTCTTAGCCTCGGTTTTGGGGGTGTCACAAACGATCAATAAGCCAGCCAGTTTGGTCGCGCCATTTGAGTGTGTCTGCCACTCTTTGCGCCAGACTAACTCGGGCGTAAAGTGCCTGCAGTAATACAAACGACCTGCGTTAAATTGACCTGGTTCGAAGCGCACTGTTTCAAAGCGGGCCTCATGGGTTGTACCCTTAAGTTCAACGGGCCTTGAAAACGCATGCACTGGTTGCACTGCAAGACCGGCTGACTGCAGTTGCTGATGCGTGCGCGTTGCGTCAGCGGTTTGAAACACGAGGCCGTCTATGCCAACTGGACTGTCAAGCACTTCTTTGCGCAGCGGCCCACCGTCGCTTGGCAGACCGATTAACTCTAGGTAGTCATGTTCAAACACCATCAGATGATTGATCGAGCCCAGGCTATGACGTCCGCGCGGTGTTAAGGTAAAGCCAAGTTGTTCAAAGATTGTTTGCGCTGCATTCATTTCAAAATGTGTATTGATCACAAGATGATCAAGTGGGAGCGCTTCATTCTTAATCATCACTGTCTACCTGAGCGTTAAGGTGGCTACGACTGGCGTGTGATCCGAGGGCTGCTCAAGCGCGCGCGGCCCTTTGTCGATTAAGCAGCCAGTACAGCTGGGCACGAGCGACTCGGATAACAGGACGTGATCAATCCGCATACCCGCATTACGTTTAAATCCATTCATGCGGTAATCCCACCAGCTAAAAGATTTTGGCGCCTGTTCAAACAAACGAAAGGCATCCTTGAAGCCTAAGGCGAGCAAGGATTGAAAGGCCGCACGCTCGGGTTCTGAGACTAAAATCTGCCCAATCCATTTTTCAGGGTTATGTACGTCTTCATCGACCGGTGCGATGTTGTAATCGCCCAGTACTGCGATGTTGGGATGGCGTTGTTTTTCGGTGGCTAACCAGGCCTCAAACGCTTTGAACCATGACAGTTTGTACAGATACTTTTCGCTGCCAACTTCTTGCCCATTAGGGCAATACGCGCTGATCACGCGAATGGTGCTTGAGCCAAAGGGCAGCGTGGTTGCTAATACACGTTGCTGAGGGTCTTCAAAGCCAGGGATGTTGCGAGTGATATCTAAACCGGGTTCGCGCGAAAGTACCGCCACACCGTTATACGTTTTTTGACCTGCCCAGCCCGCGTGATAACCAATTTCGGTGAATGCTTCAAGTGGAAATTTGTCGTGATCAAGCTTCAGTTCTTGTAAGCACAACGCATCAACCGGGTTGGTTTCAAGCCAATTTAAAACTTGAGTCAGGCGTACTTTAAGTGAATTGACGTTCCAGGTGGCAAGTTGCATAGGGTTTTCAGGCAGAGACACAGTCGGCACCACGCGCATTGATTGCGGGTGGTCTGGTACGGATAGACAGATTCTAAACTGCTATCGGGTTGTTTGCTGTGTGTGTCTGAGTAGAATTAATCTGTGTAAATCTTTGGAACACGTTTGACGTTACAAAGTAGTTCGTAGGCGATCGTTCCGGCTTGTTGTGCGACGAGGTTGACGTCAACGAGCTTGCCCCAGCATTCAACAGTGCTGCCGATGCGCGCCCGAGGCAAGTCTGTTAAATCAACGGTCAGCATGTCCATGGAAACACGTCCAATTATGCGAGTCATGATGCCATCTACGGCAATGGGTGTACCGGTTGGGACGACCCGGGGATAGCCATCCGCATAGCCAATGGCAACGAGTCCGACGCGGATCGGGATGGTTGCCACGAAGGTGCCGCCATAGCCGAGTGCTTCGCCGGGTTCGAGTGTGCGGATGGCAAAAACCTCGCTGAGCAACGTCATGACAGGGATAAGTGGGTGTTGAGGGCTTGGCAGTGGATCCGCACCATAAAGCAAAATACCTGGGCGGGCCCAAGTAGCGCGTGCGCCAGGCCACGCCAGAATAGCGCCAGAGTTGCTCAGACTTCTGTCTCCGGGCAAACCCGCCGTCGCTTCATTAAACGCAGTGATTTGCTTAAGCGTTGCGTCGCTGTCAGGTTCGTCTGCGCGGGCAAAATGTGTCATGAGTGTGATCGACGCCACGGATGGGCAGGCCTCAATCCGTTCGTACACCGTATAAACAGCATCTAGCGCAAAGCCTGCCCGATGCATGCCCGAATCAATCTTGAGCCAGACGTGCACACTGTGCGCGGGCAAGGTTGCGGTTTCAAGGGCGCGCAATTGAGCCTCTTGGTGGATGGCGACCCAAAGGTTGGCAGCGTGAGCCGCTAAAAGTTCATCTTGATCGAAGCAACCTTCGAGCACCAGAATCGGCGCTGTGATGCCGGCTGCGCGGAGTTCGAGTGCTTCAGCCGTAAAGGCGACCGCAAAGCCGTCTGCAGTGTCTGAGAGCGCTTGAGCGCAAGGGATGGCGCCGTGTCCGTAGGCATTGGCTTTGACCACGGCCAACGCACGACCACCGTGCAGCTTGCGCGCGGTGAGATAGTTGGCACGTAGCGCTGCGAGGTCAATTAAAGCTTTTGAAGGGCGTGTCATAGCTGTCAGAATAAAAATGAATCAAGCGTGTACCGACGTCGGCACAGTGAAGGGCAGACGATCGGTTGTTTGGTAACGACTGATCGCCAGGCCTTCGGTACTAATTTCAGGACGTTGGCCAGTCATCAGGTCTGCGATCAGTTTGCCTGAGCCGCAGGCCATCGTCCAGCCCAACGTGCCATGCCCAGTATTTAAAAAGAGATTTGGCAGACTTGTTGCACCGACAATAGGGGTGCTGTCGGGCGTCATGGGTCTCAGGCCAGTCCAAAAACTAGCTTGTTTGAGATCGCCGCCTGGAAATAATTCACTGACAACTTTTTCGAGGGTAGCGCGGCGCTTCAGGTTCAAACTTAGGTCAAAGCCACAGAGTTCAGCCATGCCGCCCACACGAATGCGCTGATCAAAGCGCGTGACTGCGACCTTATAGGTTTCGTCGAGCACCGTTGATTGTGGTGCAAGGGATTCATCCTTGAGAGGTAGGGTGAGCGAATATCCTTTGACTGGATAAACGGGGAGTTTGATTTTTAGAGGTGCCAGTAGGTCGCGTGTGTAGCTACCAAAGGCTAAAACATAGCGATCCGCCCGAAGGACTTCTTGTCCGACGCGTACCCCCGTAATCTGGTCGCCCTCGCAGAGCAATTGCTCAACGTGCGTGTCGTAGCGAAACTTGACCCCAAGTCCCAGAGCCAGCTCGGCTAAGCGGGTCGTAAATAATTGACAATCGCCGGTTTCGTCATTGGGTAAACGTAAACCACCTGCAAGCAAGCCCTGGGCGCGACGCAAGCCGGGTTCGACAGCCGTCAGTTGTGCGGCGCTGAGCAATTCGTAGGGAACACCGCATTCTTGCAGCACTTTAATATCGCGTTCGACGGCGTGCATTTGGGCTTGGGTGCGAAACAACTGTAAGGTGCCCGCACAACGTTGCTCGTATTGAATACCGGTGTCGGCCCGAAGCGCGTCAAGGCAATGGCGGCTGTATTCTGCGACGCGCATCATGCGCTCTTTATTGATTTCGTAGCGAGCCGCAGTGCAATTGCGCAGCATGCTCGCCATCCAGCGTAACTGCCATAGGCTACCGTCAAGCTTGATGGCCAACGGGGCATGTTTGGAAAACATCCATTTCAGCGCTTTGAGGGGAATTCCGGGTGCGGCCCAGGGAGTAGAGTAGCCGGGTGACACTTGCCCCGCATTGGCGAAGCTTGTTTCATTGGCAACACAGTCTTGCCGGTCAAGAACGGTGACCTCGGCACCCGCCCGCGCGAGGTAATAAGCACTTGTTGTACCAATGACGCCAGCACCTAAAACGATGACTTTCATGGTGATATCCCCAGTGTTCAGACAATACTGAAAGTTTAGAGATAGTTGAGTAGCGTTTTTTATTGAAATATATGACTTTTATTAGTAAAAACACTTTTTTTGTTGCTTTCGCACCCAAAACGCAGAGAAAACCACAAAATCAGCGATTTAAGTGCATAAATCGGCTGTAAGTGTTTGACTCTAGTGGACTTCACCTCTACACTTTGCTTGCAAGATTCTCAAGCGACGCGGTTTTTGTCCCTAGTCGGTCGCCCTTAGTGGTAATCAGTGGTGTCTATCCCTTCCTTGACCATCTAGCACGTTGGGCGTTTTTGCCCGTTTTTTATCTATCAAGGAAGTTCGAAATGGCAACTGGTGTCGTGAAGTGGTTCAATGCCGAAAAAGGTTATGGTTTTATTATGCCTGACGGCGGCGGCAAAGATCTGTTCGCTCACTATTCTGAAATTCGCTCGAGCGGTTACAAAACTCTCGAAGAAAACCAGAAAGTTAGCTTTGAAATTGGTCAGGGCGCAAAAGGCCCATCAGCAACCAACATTCAAGTGCTGTAATACTTACTGATTTGTCTGTTTCGGCAGGCAGTCTGTAACTAAGCCCTGCATCGCTTCTGTGATGCAGGGTTTTTTTCTAATGTTTAAGGTGTTACGCAAATGACTTCGCTCGCAAACGCTCAGCTACTGACCACGCGTCGTTCACAAAAGCTCGTACAGGCCCCAGGCCCCAATGTTGAACAGTTGCAACAAATGCTCGCGGCGGCAGTCTGTGCCCCTGATCATTCTGCGTTGCGTGCGTGGCGCTTTGCACTCGTGATGCAACCCGAGGTCGCAGCATTTACCGACTTGGCGATTGCTGCAACACGTCGTTCGGGTCGTGAGATTACCCCGCAAAAAGAGCAGAACACACGTAAGTGGTTATCGACGGTGCCGTTACTGATTGGGCTTGCGTACAAAATTTCGCACGACAATGAAAAAGTGCCAGAGATTGAACAAACATTATCGATGGGCGCAGCGGTGATGAATATTCAAAACGCTGCGCATTTGATGGGCTTTTCGAGCTACTGGAGTACAGGGCTTGG
>CALQNE010000197.1 GCA_943331855.1 Bordetella parapertussis | reverse complement strand
TGCTTTGGCCAGGGCGGTGTTGGAAACCTGTAATTTAAGGTTCCCCAATCAGACAAACGCGTGCCAATCGCTAACAGCAAATCAGCCTGTTCAAACGCTTTGACTTGGGTGGCAGACGTACCTGTTCCGATATCACCCGCATACAACGGGTGATCAGAAGGAAACACGCCATGACGACGAAAGCCGATCACAACCGGAATATTGTGTTTTTCCGCGGCCGCGCGCAGCGCCGCGCGTTGCGCATCTGTTGCAAAGTCACCGCCGGCAAGTAACAACGGGCGTTCGGCCTGCGCCAATAATTCCAACACACGCTCCATTGCCTGCGGTGTCGGTGCGCTGCTCGCCACGACAGAGGCGCGCGCTTTCACGTCGGGCAACTCGATGGGCAAAATATCTTCTGGTAATGAAATCACAACAGGCCCCGGCGTACCACTCATCGCAACCGAAAAAGCACGTGCCATGACTTCGGGCACACGTGTGGGGTCATTGATTTCGTAAACCCACTTCGCGATACTTCCAAACATTTTTGAATAATCGATTTCTTGAAAACTATCGCGCCCCACATGTTGACGCTCGCCCTGGCCAATCATCAAGATCAGCGGCGTGCCGTCTTGTTGAGCGCTATGAACGGCAATCGAGGCGTTGGTCGCACCAGGTCCACGGCTCACCATAAAAACACCAGGACGTCCCGTCAAACGACCATCTGCCATGGCCATAAAGCCAGCAGAGCTCTCATGTCGCGCGGTAATGGTATCGATCGAACTAGCGCCTAACGCATCAAGCAAGGGTAAAAAACTTTCACCCGGCACGCAAAAAACACGATCAACTTGATTTGCTTCTAAAAAAGATACCAACTGCTGTCCGGTCGTTTGCACGATGCTCTCCAATAAACTTCCAACAGGCTATTCAGCCGTGATTCCTAACTTTTTAATCAGTCCTGCCCAATATTGCGTCTCTGCCTCAATAAATAAAGCAGTCGAAACAGGCGTTGAGTTCGTCAGCGGTTCAAAACCTAATTCAATAAAGCGTGCAAAGTTTGCAGGCATCGCCATCACGCGATTGATCGTCGTATTCAATAGATTAATGACTTCGGTTGGCGTGCCCTTTGGCACTAAGATGACGCCCCAGGTCGTCGTCACAAAGCCAGGAACACCCGCCTCGATCGCCGTTGGTACCTTTGGCAACAAGGGCGATCGCTTGGCTGACACCACGGCTAAAGCTTTTAACGCCCCCGAGTCAATATATTGCGAAGCACTTGAAATCGAACCAAAATGAAATTGAGTACGACCCGCCAATAAATCGATCAAAGCAGGACCTTCGCCCCGGTAAGGCACATGCGTCACAGTCAGGCCCGTCTCAATACGAAACTGTTCGCCATGCAGATGCATCGCGCTACCTACGCCAGCCGAGCCATATGAAAGCGGCCCGTTCGTTTTTGCATATTGTAAAAACTCAGTCAAATTCGTCGCGGGCACTGAAGGGTGCATCAGAATCACCGGCGATGAAGTCACCACGTGGGCGACCGGCGAAAAGTCTCGCTTGGCATCGTAGCGCAAGCTCTTATACAAACTTGGGTTCACTGCCAAACCAACTGTCGTGAACAAAAGCGTATAGCCATCGGCTTGGCTGCGAGCAACCTCTTCAGTACCCACCGCAGTGCCCGCACCCGCTTTGTTGTCTACATAAACCGGCTGTTTGAGTTCTGTGGCTAAGCCCTGCGCAAGCAATCGTGCCGCTATATCTGTATTGCCGCCCGCAGCAAAAGGAACGACAAGACGGATTTGTTTGACCGGGTAATCTGCCGCCTGCACGAACATGCTGGCGAAACATAGCAACAATAGCGACACGAACCGTTGAGTCAGCATGATGATTGTCTCCGTATTTTTATTTTCCCAACATTCAGAGTCTAACTTGTTTAAAGCTTAGGCTTCAAACCGAACGACTCGGGCCCGTTTCAGCTAAGATATCTTGCATTCAAGAATCGATCCATCAGACAACCGTAGTGAGATACCTGTGAATCCACCCATTGTTGTGCCCAGACCTGCCGCCACTGTCATCCTTGCTCGTGATACCAGCGACGGGATCGAAGTGTTTATGATGCAGCGCACAACAGAAGTCGCGTTTGCCAAGGGCATGCACGTGTTTCCAGGTGGCGGACTCGATCCAACTGACCACCATGCAGAAATTGCATCCCTCTGCGTGGGCTTGACAGACGTTCATGCCAGCACCACCCTGGGCATTGAACAAGGCGGCCTAGCCTATTGGATCGCGGCCATACGCGAATGTTTTGAAGAGGCGGGGCTCTTGCTCGGCTATCGCCACGACGACGAGCTTGTGCAGCTGAATGAACACGAAGCGCTTCGTCTGGCTGACTTACGCACTGAGCTAGCTGAAAATAAAATCACCTTCGTCGATGTGCTCAAGGCCGAGCAATTTCGTGTCGCAACCGACAAGATCGCCTACTTCAGTCACTGGATTACGATGCCAGGCCGCCCTAAACGCTACGACACGCGCTTCTTTGTCGCGCAGGCTCCCGTGGGCCAGATCGCCAAACAGGATGACTATGAAACGGTCGGTCACCGCTGGGTACGACCAGCCGATGCCATCGAAAAAAGTCGTCAGGGCGAAATTGATTTAATGTTTCCCACGATCAAAACGCTTGAAAGTCTTTCGCGTTTTGCTACGGTGCAAGAGCTACTTGAATTCGCGCGTGCACCCAAGCCCAAGCAGCTCATGACGCCGCGCACCGGAATGGGACGAGGCGGAAAAACCGAGATACTGATTCCAGGCGACTACGCCTATGCCGAACTCGGCAAAATCGATCCTGAGGGTAAAGGCGTTGGAAAAACCTATATTGAACCTGGCCTGGCCGTCGAAATCGCACCTGACGTCTTGCGCGTCACAGCGCCGAACCCCGGAATGATGACCGGTCCTGGTACAAACTCTTACCTGATTGGCAACCAGCATACAGGTGTTGCTGTGATTGACCCCGGGCCGCCTCTGGTCGAACACATTGAGGCGCTACTCAAGGCGGCGCGTGGACCGATCAAATGGATTCTGTGTACCCACACGCATCTTGATCACTCTCCGGCCGCCTTAGAGCTTAAGGCTAGAACCGGCGCCACCGTCTATGGCATGCCGCCACCGCCCTACCCCAATCAAGACCAAACCTTTGCACCCGATATACAGGTCACCCATCGTCAACAAATAAAAGTCGCGGGCGCTACGCTTAGAGTGATCCACACACCAGGGCACGCCTCAAATCAGGTCTGCTATCTGCACGAAACTGAACATTTAATGTTTACGGGCGATCACATCATGCAAGGCTCAACGGTCGTGATCAACCCCCCAGATGGCAACATGGCAACTTATCTCGCCTCTTTACGTCTTTTGTTTGATGAACAGATCGCTTTTCTGGCACCTGGGCACGGCTTTTTAATGGACAAACCCAACGAGGCTGTTGAACGACTGTTGGTTCATCGCCAAGACCGAGAAAATAAAGTTGTGGCAGCACTACGCACGTTCGAGCAGCCCGTGACGCTTGAAGAGTTGGTGCCTGTTGCCTACCGAGACACAGCAGAAAAGTTACACAAAGTTGCCATGCGCTCGTTATTTGCACATCTGCAAAAGCTCGTCGAAGAAAAGCGCGTTGAGTACTCAAACGATCGTTGGTTGCTTAAACGCTAAGGCAACTCAACTAAAGCACACGCCCATCACGATGCAAAGACCATAGACCAGCCACCAAGATCAACAACATACCGAGGGTCAAAAACAATGCCGTCACCTCGGTACTTTGGTGTTTTTCAAGGCGAATCGTTGTAGCGAGCGCCGCGTAAACTTTCTTTAAATCATTGGCGTTCGTTGCGCGATAGTAATCAGCCAACGTAATATCAGCGATTTTTTTGAGCGCTGTTTCATCAAGCTTGACTCGCATCGACAACCCTTGGGCCTTGAGCACGACCCCTTCAGGTGTCCCAACGCCCACCGTGTAGACGCGTACCCCATGATCTGCAGCAAGCTGCGCCATCTTCAACGCATCGGGGCCCATGTTGCTTTGCCCATCTGAGATCAAGACGATAGCCAGTGCTTTATTCGATCCAGGATCGAGCTTGACCTGATTCGAACCTTTACCCTCTGCTCCCAAGGGCTTGCCTGTATCTTTTGCTGGTGGACGATCGGCCTCGGTCAGAATTTTCTCTACCTCAATTCCTGACCCTGGCAATAATTGCGCCAGTGCAATCAAAATGCCACTGCCTAAGGCAGAGCCTGTTTGCAAAGGTAAGTTTTCGATTGCACGATAGAGTTCGTCGCGACTGAGAGTCGGCGCTTGTGCCACCGCAGCCGTACTCGCGACCGTCACAATCCCCACCTTGACGAGCGGTGGTTGCTCTGCAATAAACGTGCGCACCGCCGCCTGAGCCGCCTCAAGGCGACTGGGCTGAACATCCGCCGCCCGCATACTGCCCGACGTGTCAATCGCGAGCATGACCGTATCCAAACGACCAGGAAGCAGCAGTACTGCGCGCGGTCGCGCTAAAGAAAAAATGACGAGACTGACGCCGCACAGCATCAACAGCGCACAACCGTGGCGTGACCATCTTTGCCGACGACAGAGCCAGAGATAAGTACCGATTAAAAAAGGCAATCCAGCAAATGCCCACAACAATGAGGGCCAAAGTAAGGTCAAAGAGTTTAACGATGGCATATGATCACGTGCTCGCCAAGACACCAGACGCGGCACCTGTGGCCACTTGGCTGCGGCGCTTGCGCATTCGGGTGAAGCGAATCAAGGCTTGATCAATCGGTTCATCAGTCTGTAATTCCATGCAATCAACGCCAGCATGTGCAAAACTTTCGCGCAGATTTTGTTCGCGCAAGATTGCTTGTTCAGCAAAACGTTTTCGAAAACCCGTATCATGTGAATCAACAAAAATCTGCTCACCCGTCTCGGCATCCTGCATCACCAACAACCCGCTATTTGGCAATACGGACTCTACTGGATCAAACAAGCGGATCGCGACCACTTCATGACGGCGCGCCAATTGATTCAGGGCGCGGTCCCAGCCCGGCTGACTTAAAAAATCTGACAACACAAAAACAGTCGAACGCCTCTTTAAAATGGATTGAACATCTTTCAAGAGCGTCCCTAAATCGGTTTCTTGTGTTTGTTTAATCGATTCAGCTCGCGTCATGCGCTCTAACAGATGTAATACCTGACGACGACCCGATCTGGCAGGAATATGCACGTTGGCATGACCGCCTGCGCCGGTATAAAGCAAGGCACCCACTCGATTGCCATGCTGCGTCAAGAGGCGCGCAAGCACACCTACACATTCAATTGCAAGGGTTCGTTTACTGACCTGGCTTGAACCGAAATCAACAGAGCCCGACAAATCCACCACAAACCAAGCCGTCATTTCTCGGTCTTCCTGATGCTCTCGTACATAAGGCACTTGCATTCTGGCGGTGACATTCCAATCTATATGCCTTACATCATCATGCGCCTGATACTCCCGCAAGTCAGCAAGCATTAAACCTGCGCCGCGAAACAGCGTGCGATAGTCACCCTGCAACTGACCGTCCAGGCGCCGAATCACCGTCCACTCTAACTGACGCAACAAGGCATCCGGGCGAGGAACGACTGCAACGGCCTCTGGGTCGCGCGACGAGGTTTGCGCGACTGCCGACTGACGCTTGAACCGTTTAAGAAACGCGAACATGACTATCAAGCGGTTTGTCTGGCACGGGCACCACCCGCAAAATTTGTTCGATCAGTTGATCAGCCGACAAACCATCAGACAAGGCCTCGTAAGACAAGACCAAACGATGTCGCAAAACATCGGGAACCAAATCTACGACGTCTTGCGGCAAGGCATAACCACGCCCGCGCAAAAACGCGAGCGCGCGTGCCCCTTCAATCAAACCAATCGTTGCACGCGGACTCGCCCCAAACGTCAGATAACGTGCAAGATCAGGCAAACCAAATCTTGCGGGATCACGCGTGGCGGAAACAAGTTTGACCGCATACTGAATCAGACCAGGATCCACATACCCTTGCCGCGACTGATGCTGCAAAGCTGCAATCTGTTCTGTCGTAGCGACCGCCGCAACATCGATCGCAGGGCCAATCACTCGCTGCACAATCACAAACTCTTCTTCTTCTTTAGGATAACCAATCAGCACTTTCATCATAAAGCGGTCGACTTGCGCCTCAGGCAACGGATACGTGCCCTCGGTCTCGATTGGATTTTGCGTCGCCATGACCAAAAACGGGGATGGCACCTTGTGCGTTTGACCCGCAATGGTGACTTGTCTTTCTTGCATGACCTCAAGCAAGGCACTTTGAACCTTCGCAGGCGCACGATTAATTTCATCGGCCAGTAACAGGTTTGCAAAGACTGGGCCTAGTACCGTGCTGAATTCACTCGTTTTTTGATTGTAAATTTGGGTACCCACCAAATCTGCAGGCAATAAATCTGGCGTAAATTGAATGCG
>CALQNE010000196.1 GCA_943331855.1 Bordetella parapertussis | reverse complement strand
GATCAAAAAAATCTTTCATTAGGCCGCTCAGTGATCCCAACATTTCGGGCGCAATAAAGACGTAGCCGCTGGCTAGCAGAAGATGTTCGATTTTTGCGTTCTGCGCTTGCAGCAAAACTACCTCGATCGTTGCTTCTTGCTTTGCTCCACGTGCAACGGCTTGGGCTAACTGCTCAGAGCCACCGGTAGTCGTGTGATAAATGATCAGAAGCTGTTTCATATCGATTCGCAAATTATCGAATCGCACCAAACCACAGACCTCGTTTGGTGCAACTCAGTGCAAAGAACCCAACTGAAATCGTGGCAACGACATAATGCAGTTGCTGGTAGCCGGCAAAAAATGCGGCTTCAGGTGTGCTGCCCATGGATAAGGCGCTCGACTCGCCTCGGTCAACGAGCCAAAGCCAACAAACCGCACCGGTGACGATGCCCAGCATGCGCGTGAGTACGGCCAGACTTCCGGCGACACCGCGTGACTGGGGTGGTAAGTCGGCCATCATCCAGTCTGAATAGATCACTTGAAAAAGCCCAAGTCCCGCCCCTTGTATGGCAATACTAATCACCATCCATATAACAGCAATCGATGCAGACCATAGACATATTGAAACTAGTCCTAGGCAGCACAAACAGGCCGCGATAAACCCAGTTTGATTTAAGCCGAATCGACGAACGAACATCGGAGTCAGGGCCGCGCCGGCTAAGCCACCAATCGCCCACGATACTAATAGCGCACCGCTCGAGGTAGAGTCCCAATGCAGGACGCGTATTAAGTAGTAAGGCAAGATCAAGGGAATTGAGAAGCTGCATAACTGTACGATGACGCATGATGCGTTCACCCAGCCGAAATTTGAGTTTTGACGTAAGGTGTCCAATAGCAAACGAATCGTTGAGCGTGACTCTCCCGTTTTTGCACCTCCCTGAGAAGCGTTTGGCACGCGTTGCAGGCGCGGGTGATGAATCGCCAAACAGGCTAAGGCCACTAATACAATCGGAACACGGATCCAATAGACGCCGGTCCAACCCATCCAGGCAATACTAAAGCCGCCTATTAAAGGGGCTGCAACAGTAGCGATGGCAGCCATGCTGCCGTAGATCGATAAGGCACGCGTTCGTTCGTTGTCTGCAAAAAGAAAGGTGACTAACGCTGGGCCGCAAGACAAAATCAAGGCCGCCGAGATCCCTTGCAGCACCCGCGCGGCTAACAGCCAGCTATAAAATGGTGAAACAGCGCATAAGGTAAAAGCAACCGCGCCCAATACCAGGCCCAATCTAAAGACGCGTAAGTGGCCGATGCGATCGCCTAGCGCTCCAAACCACAACACCAGACTACCGTAAGTCAGCACATAGAAAAGTGCGACCCAGCGGATGGTTTGAGTTTGAATTTGAAACGCCTCTGAGATCGCGGGAAACGCAACGTTTACAGCGAAATCAAGCGGGCCGACCGAGGCACCTAAGCCCACGGCCAGCACGCCTAGCAGATTAAGAAACGGCGACCTTGTTGCTGAAGGCGACGAGTTAGGCACGCTTACTGCTTACTCTACCTTGGCACCAGACGTTTCGACCACCTTGGCCCATTTCGTAGTTTCAGCCGCAATGATTTTGCCAAAATCGGCAGGGCTTCCAGCGATTGAGACGCCACCCAATTCAGCCAAACGTTTCTTCATTGCGGGCTCTGCCAGCGCCTTGTTGACTTCGGCGTTCATTTTTGCAATGACAGTGCTTGGCGTGTTCTTAGGCATGCCGATACCAAACCAGGCGGTTGCTTCGTAACCTTTGACCGTTGCGCCGACAGTAGGCAGTTCGGGTGCAGAGGGCTCGATGCCCTCAGAGGTTACGCCGAGCGCACGAATGCGACCCCCTTTAATATGCGGCACAGAAGAGGGCAGGTTATCAAAAAACACCTGGACTTGACCTGCGGTCAAATCGATCAGGGCAGGGCCTGCACCCTTATAGGGTACGTGCAGCATATTGCAGCCCGTCATTGATTTGAATAATTCGCCAGAGAGGTGGGTAGAGGTGCCACTACCTGACGAGGCCATGTTGACCTTACCCGGATTGGCTTTGCAGTACTCAATAAACTCAGCGACGGTTTTAGCGGGCACATTATTTGTGACGACCATCACGTTGGGCGTACGCACCAAGCCAGCGACCGGTGCGATATCGCGGATAAAGTTGTAAGACAGATTTTTATACAATGAGGCATTGATGCCGTTAGCCGGATTCACCAGCAGCATCGTGTAGCCGTCAGCGGGGGCGCTGATGACTAGTTCAGTGCCGATGTTATTGCCTGCGCCAGGCTTGTTTTCGACGACGACGGGTTGGCCTAAGGTTTCAGTCAGTCGCTGCGCCATGATGCGAGCCAGTACATCAGTGGTGCCAGCTGGCGGGTAGGGTACGATCCATCGAATCGCTTTGGTCGGGTAGTCAGAAGCCCAGGCGCTCTGCGAGCCTGCAGCGAAAGATAAGATGGCGAAAGTTAAAAGACGCAGTGCGTTGCTCATTTTTTTTTCCAATGATTGAGTCCTTGAAATATATCCCGTTTGCTGCACAATGGGTGCGATTTTGGGCGTTTTTTATGTTGTTCTCTCGGTTCTGGAGGGTCTAAGGGTTTGCGCTAGGGCCTTGACCCTCAAACCAATTGTTGTCGTCAAAAAAATGACCATAATTTGACCATGCCCCCTATAATTTGCTGATTATTCACTGAGGGTTGTTTGACATGCGATTTCTAAAACGTACGTCTCATGCATTGATTGCGGTCTTGTGTGCCGGTAGCGCCATGTTTGTCAGTGCTGCTGAATTGACGATTGGTCTGTCAGCGCCTATCACGTCTCTCGACCCGCATTATCACAATCTGACGCCGAACAATGCGCTGGCACTCAATGTGTTTGAGGATTTGCTCTCAACCGACCAGTTTCAAAATGTCAAGCCCGGCTTAGCCGAAAGCTGGCGTAATCTTGACCCCCTCACGTACGAGTTTAAGTTGCGAAAAGGCGTGAAATGGCATGATGGCTCGCCCTTTGTGGCCGCCGATGTCTTAGCCTCGCTCAAGCGCGTGCCGAATGTGCCGAACAGTCCGGCCTCTTTCGCGGTGTTTGTGCGGTCAATCGTTGAGGCGTCTGCGCCTGACGAGCACACAGTTATCCTGAAGACTGCAGAACCTAACCCAAGTATGGCAATCGACCTGACTTCGGTGCGTATTATGCCGAAGGCTGTTGCAGAGTCAGCCACCACAGAAGATTTCAACAGTGGTAAGGCAATGATCGGTACGGGGCCTTTTAAGTTTTCTGAATACAAGCCTGGTGATCGAGTCGTTTTGGTGCGCAACGATCAGTACTGGGGTGAAAAACCCGACTGGACGCGCGTGCAGATGCGTATGGTGGCAAATAATGCCACCCGAGTTGCGGCCTTGCTTGCCGGCGATCTGCAGATGATCGAAAACGTGCCAACCTCTGACGTCAAGCGCCTCATGGGCGATAAAAATTTAGCGGTGGCGCAAGTGGTGTCGAATCGCTTGATCTATCTGCATATGGATTCAAATCGTTCGCAAAACTCGCCCTTTGTGCGCACCGCCGACGGCAAGCCGATGGATAACGCCAATCCCTTGACCGATCCTCGTGTGCGACGCGCGATGTCGATGGCGATTAATCGAGAGGCGATCGTTGATCGCATCATGGAAACAGTAGCCGTGCCCGCAGGTCAATTATTGGCAGAGCAATTTTTTGGCACAAGCAAGAATCTGCCGGTCGATAAATATGACCCTGAGGGTGCGAAAAAATTATTGGCGCAAGCCGGTTACCCAAATGGTTTTCAGTTGACCTTGCATTCTCCAAATAATCGCTACATTAACGACGAAAAGATTGCTCAGGCCATTGCTCAGTTTCTGACGCGAGTCGGGATTGTTACAAAGCTCGAGACGATGCCTTCGAATATTTTCTTCACGAGAGCTTCAAAACTTGAGTTTTCAACCATATTAGCGGGTTGGGGCTCCTCAAGCGGCGATACGAGCTCGCCTTTGCGGTCTTTGTTAGGCACGTTTGATGCAAAGACGGGCTATGGAGCAGCCAACCGAGGGCGTTTCTCTAACGCCGAGCTTGACGTCCTGATTGCCGCAGCCGCTGTTGAGATCGACGACGAAAAGCGCCGGGTAAAACTTGCGCAGGCTAGTGAAAAAGCGATTGAGCAGATGGGGCTGATACCTTTGCACTACGAGGTGTCAGTCTGGGCAACTAGGGCGAATGTGACATATGTGGCTCGCGCCGATCAGTACACACTGGCTCAAGAAGCGAAACTTAAAAAATAATGTTGGTATTCATCTTGCGACGTTTGTCGCAAACAGCGTTAGTGTTGCTGGTCACATCCTTACTGGTTTTTGCCGGCTTGTTCGTCATTGGGGATCCGGTTGAGATTCTGATTAGCCCAGAGGCGGATCAGATCGAGCGTGAGCGCGCTCGCGTCGCGCTAGGCCTAGACAAGCCTGGGTGGATGCAATACTTGTTGTTTGTCAAAAATGCAGTGAGTGGCGATCTAGGCAAGAGTTTTGTCTATGGGCGTCCGGCGCTTGACGTCATCTTTGAGCGTATGCCTGCCACGTTAGAGCTCGCCACGGTAGCGATGATCATCTCTATTTTCGTGGGTATCCCTCTCGGGTTGTATGCGGGTTTAAAGCCTGATAGCAGAATAGCCAAGGCGATCATGGCCATCTCGATTGTCGGTTTTTCTTTACCGACCTTCTGGGTTGGTTTGATGTTGATCATGCTTTTTGCGGTGCAGTTAGGCTGGTTACCCTCAACGGGTCGCGGCCCAACCGTAGAGTTTTTAGGAATGCAGCTATCGATCGTGCACTGGGACGGCCTGAAGTACGCGTTGCTTCCCGGTATTAATCTGGCTTTATTCAAACTCAGTCTGATCATTCGCTTAACGCGGGCTCAGGTTCGCGAAAATGTATTGCTGGATTACATGCGTTTTGCCCGCGCCAAAGGCCTACGAAAGTCTCGCGTGTTGGGCGTGCATTTGCTAAAAAATATCATGATCCCCTTGGTCACGGTGATCGGTCTTGAGTTAGGGTCTGTAATTGCCTTTGCGATTGTGACTGAGTCGATTTTTGCCTGGCCAGGGATGGGTAAGCTGGTGATTGATTCGATCTTTCAACTCGATCGCCCAGTTGTCGTGGCGTATTTGATGATTACGGTCTTGATGTTCGTCTTTATCAATCTGGTGATTGATATTCTGTATTCGATACTTGATCCCCGCGTGCGTTTAACTGCCGCTAAGAACTAACCAAACAGGTCTTTGTGACGACTTCTCCTTTATCCGTGCAGCTTGTTGACGAGACGCCCTGGCGCCAGTTCGTGCGCGACTTTATGCAATCGCGTATTGCGTTGTGCGGCTTAGCCCTGTTGGTGACGGTACTTTTTTTAGCCCTGTTTGCACCTTGGATTGCGCCACAAAATCCCTACGATTTATCAAAACTTGATTTGATGGATTCGAAATTAGCGCCAGGCGCGCAATCGATGCTGGGTTCGACATTTTGGCTAGGTACTGATGGCATGGGTCGCGATATGTTTTCGGCGATTTTGTATGGCCTGCGCGTGTCATTACTCGTGGGTGTTGTGAGCGGTGTCATTGCCTTGGCAATTGGCGCAAGTTTAGGTGTCAGTGCGGCTTTTTTTGGCGGTCGCTATGAACAAATCTTGATGCGCATCGTTGATATACAGTTGGGGTTTCCGGCAATCTTGGTGGCGCTGATTTTGATCGCGGTACTGGGCTCGGGTGTCGAAAAGGTGATCGTGGCGCTGATCACCGTTCAGTGGGCCTATTACGCACGTACTGCCCGCTCAGCTGCCTTGGTCGAACGCAACAAAGAATACATGGAAGCCGCCCGAGGGTTGGGTTTACCCACTTGGCGCGTGCTGCTCAAACACTTGATCCCAAATACGTTGCCGCCTTTGATCGTAGTGGGTACGGTGCAAGTGGCCCACGCCATTGCGCTCGAAGCCACCTTATCCTTCTTGGGGCTGGGCTTGCCGATCACAGAGCCTTCTTTGGGCTTGTTAATCGCCAATGGCTACGAGTACATGTTGTCGGGTAAGTATTGGATTTCAGTCTATCCAGGCGTCGCGCTCTTACTCACGATTGTGGCGATTAATCTGGTTGGGGATCAGCTGCGAGATGTTTTAAATCCACGCTTGGCACGATGAGTCCTATGTCACTTTTAGAAATCACCTCGCTTCGCACTGAGTTTTCGACCCGCCAAGGCTTGCTGCCCGCTGTTGATGATGTCAGCTTGCGGGTGCAGCCAGGCGAAATCCTGGGCTTGGTTGGCGAGTCTGGTTCGGGTAAATCTGTCACCGGATTTTCAATCTTGGGTCTGATCGATGCGCCCGGCAAGATTACGCAGGGCAGCATTTTGTTTGAGGGGACTGAGCTGGTCGGGGCAAGCGACGAGACGCTTAGGCAGCTACGCGGTGATCGGTTAGCGATGATCTTTCAAGATCCGATGATGACGTTAAACCCCGTATTGCGCG
>CALQNE010000195.1 GCA_943331855.1 Bordetella parapertussis | reverse complement strand
TCGGTCACGAATATTCTAGTTTGTTGCAACTCATTCAAAAGAATGGCATCGAGGTTGCGCGTACCACGCTTGTGACTGCAACGCGTGCCGATCGCAGCGAAGACAGTTTGCAATACTTGCCACTTTTTGTAGAGCCCGTCACGATGCATTGCATCGGATTAAATTATGCTGCGCATGCCGCCGAGGCGGGTCATAAGTTGCCAGAGTTTCCGCGTACCTTCGTGAAAATTCCGGCGGCGATCGTGGCCCATGGTGAATTGTTTGAAAAACCCACCCTTTCGCCTGAATTTGATTTTGAAGGCGAACTTGCTGTCATCTTGAACAAAAATGCGCGTAATGTGAGTGCAGCTGATGCCTTGGGTTACGTGGCTGGCTACACCTGTTTTATGGATGGTTCAGTGCGCGATTATCAATTCCAGCGCACCTTGGATCAAGGCAAAAACTTTTTTCGATCAAGTTCAATTGGCCCCGCCCTCGTTACGCCTGATGAAGTCGGATCGCTTGAAAAGTTATCACTGAGTACCGTGGTATCGGGCGAGAGGATGCAGCACGCTTCGTTTTCGACCATGATTTTTTCTGTTGCAAAACTGATTGAATACATGTCAAGCGTGACCGAACTCCGCGCAGGAGATGTCATTGCAACTGGCACGCCCGAAGGCGTTGGCTTTAGTCGTAAGCCACCAAGGTTTTTAAAGTCGGGTGACACGGTCGAAGTCACGATCGATCGTATCGGCACGCTAAAAAATACAGTTGGCTAAGACGGGGTTGCGAGAATATCCCAATGTCCTACGGTGCAATGCTCGGCCTTGCGCCGAGCTGCAAGCCATTGATCGACATCTTGAACGCTGATTAGGTGGGTTTCGCGTACGGCCGCCGCGCTACCTGTTGCAAGTGCCTGGATCAGCGCAGTTTCGCTTTGATCAATTTGCCAGGGGCTTGGCGCTAAAGTCACCTCAAAACGACGCAACTGAAGTTCGCGCTGCAAAATACCTGCGGCCTCTGGCCCCGCAGCCACACCAAAACCCTTGTCTGTTTTTTGATGAGCGTGAAAGGCCTTCAAGATTGAATTGTCTGAAGGATGGGGCGGCAGCCACTGTTCGTGCCCATCGTAAGTCAAGACCGTGTAAAGGGGGGTGCGCAGCGCTTTACAAAAGCGGACTAGCCACGGTTCTGCAACTAAATCAAAAAATGCGGCGGCAGTGATCAAATCAGCTGGCCAACCTAATACGGTTTCAATATCGAGTGCAAGGTCGACTTTTACAAAGCTAACCTCAATCGTTTTGTTATTTTTACTGAGTCGCAGCACGGGCTGCTCGGCAACAATGCGATCCGCCCAGTCAATGATAGCCGTGCGTGCTGCCTCGAGTAGCAAGGGATCATAATCAACCAGAGTCCACTGTTGTTGGTCAGGTAGTGATCCCGCTAACGCGCGAAGATTTGACCCTGAACCACAGCCTAAGTCGATCATACGCACCGCGCGTTGCTCTGTACGTGCCAGCACTTCAAGTCGCGTGCAGACTTGGTGCTGCAGTGCCTGGTGTCGAGCGCGATGATCGGCAGGTTCGCGCAAAGCGAGCCACTCGGGTGAAAAGCCTGTCATGAAATGAAGCGTCCTGAAGTGTCTGTGAACTGCTCTTTCACAAGTTGAGTAAAACGGCCACCCTGAGCATAGAGTTCATCGAACGTGCCGCTCTCAACGATCGCACCGTGATCCATGACCAAGATGGTGTCAGCCCGTCGAATCGTGGCAAGACGATGCGCGATCACGAGCGTGCTGCGGTCTTTGGTGACCGCATCAAGCGCTTGTAATAATTTTGTTTCAGTCGCACTGTCTAGCGCACTGGTTGCTTCATCCAAAATTAAAATAGGTGGATTTTTAAGTAATACGCGCGCGATCGATAAGCGTTGGCGTTCACCGCCAGACAGTGCACGTCCCCGTTCGCCGATTTTTGTTTCGAACCCTTGGGGGTGCTGCAAGATGAAATCAAGCGCCTGGGCACTGGCGCAGGCTTGACGTAGTTGAGCCTCGGTGGCGTCCGGACGCCCAACTTTTAAATTCTCGGTAATCGAACGATTGAACAGAAGTGCTTCTTGAAAGACCACACCGATGTTATTGCGGAGCGCCGAAAGTTGTAGCTGACGAATATCTTGCCCATCAACCGTGATCCGACCAGACTGGGGGTCAAACGCGCGGTACAACAGGCTTAAGGCGGTTGATTTTCCGGCGCCGGAAGCGCCCACAAGCGCAACGGTTGTGCCAGGCTTGAGGGTGAAGCTCAGGTTATTGACAGCGGGATTTTTTTGATCGTAAGCAAAGGTGACGTTTTCAAAGGCGATGGCACCGCGCAGGCGTCCAGGGTCGACCGAGTCAGGTGAATCATGAATCGAGGGCTCGGTATCGAGCACATGAAAAAACTCTTGCAGGCGTGGCGCATCCATTGCGAGGCGATGGATGAAGCCGATCATTTGCTCAAGTCGCATGATCACCATCCCGGAAAAAGAGATGAAGGTCACGATCGCGCCAACAGTAGTCAGTCCTTGCGTAAACAACCAGGCGCCCAGTGCGACAATACATAAAATACTTAAAGTCGTCGATGAACGGGTCAAGACGTTGACGAGCGCCCACCACGACAGCACGGGCATTTGTGCGCCCAAGACGCGCTGACTGATATTTTTGAGTGCACTGACTTCATGTTCGATTCGAGCAAAACTTTGTACTAAGGCGATGTTGCCTAGCGCGTCAGAGGCCTGCTCGGCAAAATCTGAATGATGACCTTCAACTTGCTGTTGCAAGTGTTGTGTTTTACGTAAAATAAAGTTTGTGAGCGCCACAAAAACAATACACAACACGATTAGAACGAGTGCTAGCCGCCAATTGATATATAGCGCGACTGGGACTAAGACGATGAGTGATACAGCCGCGGCCAGATGATCTCGAAAAAAACTTAACCAAAGCCACCATAAGGAATCGGTGCCTTGAAGCATGATTTTCATCAAGCGCCCAGAGTGCGTGTCGGCTTGTTGAGCCAAAGGTAATTGCAAAACATGCTCAAAGTAATCGCGTAAGACAATGTGTCGACGCCGATGCGAAAGACGATCTGCAAATAGAGCAATGACCGCACCACAAACAATTGTGAACAGACCAAAGCCGACCCAGGCCAAGAGTAACGGCCTCAGTGAAGGCCAAATAGCGGAGGGATCGTCTAGAGATGCGCGCGCCAGCGTATCGATCACCAGACCAAATAAAATCGGCTCTGCAAACATCGCCATGGCGAGCGCCACGTTGGCACCCGCTAAAGTCCAACCAAGCTTGCGATCTGAACCCAGCATTTTTAAAACGCGCGCATAAAGCGCGACGAATTTGATGGCCTTGTGCGACTGACTAGGATTTGTCATGGTGGCGGTCGGCCTTGAATGTTGCACGGTAACGCGCGACAGCAAGATCGAGTGCTTTGAGGGCAAGAGGAGGTGAGATTTCTTCAGGCAAACTGACGAGTTGCCAGCGCATCAGTAAGCGACCGAAACTTGGCCAAGAAGTCACTACAGCAATTGGAATAGATAACAGTAATCCGGCGAGCATGATCATGGCATACGACAGATTGCCAGGATGTGTGAGCCATACTGCAACAGTCAAACTCATGCCAAGCAAGGTATGCGGCCAAAATTGACGCATTGCGATCGAAAGCGGAACCGAGTGGTCATCGCGCGCCTGGCCGGTCCAGCCCGATTTTTTTCCAAAGACCAAACCAATAATAAAGATTGTGTGATTGAGCCAGGTGATTGGCGTCATCAACAATGAAAAAACCATTTCAAGCGAGAAGCTTATCGTGAAGCGAAGGCCGCCACCAAAGCGCTCGCGTTCTTTTGGGCGAAGCAGCACCTCGAGTGCGCCGGCAATCTTGGGTAAGTACCACATGAGCAAAGTTGTCGTAAGCAAGGTGATACCAAGGGGCCCATGCATGAAGGCCGATGGTGCAGGTGCTGCACAAAGTAATCCAATCGAGAGCAATATCAGCGCGATCCAGGCGGGCGAACTTAAGAACATCAAAATCGCAATGCAGAGCTGGTAGCGGCTTAAAAACTTGAGGCCAGGCATGGTTAACAAATGAATGTATTGCAGATTGCCTTCGCACCAACGCAAGTCACGGCGGATGTATTCAATGAGTGTTGGTGGATTTTCTTCCCAGCTCTCGTCTTCTTGCGGAATGACACGAACGTCAAAGCCCGCGCGCCGCATCAAGACAGCCTCAACTTGATCGTGACTCAAAATGTGCCTGGGCGAACCTTTTGCATCGGGCAGCAACGGTAGTTTGCAATGCTCGATGAAGGGTTTGATGCGGATCGCTGCATTGTGCCCCCAATAAGGCCCACAGTCGGCGAGCCACCAAGCCGAGCCCATGGTGTAGGGGCGCATGCCCAAACGCATGCCAAATTGAAAGAGTCGCGTAAAGCCGCTTGTGGAGGGCAGACCGACGACAAGGCCTTGCAAAATTCCTAGGGATGGATTGGCTTGCATGAGACGTACCAGTCGCAAAATTGCTTGACCCGTCATAAAACTGTCTGCATCGAGCGTGATGACGAAGTCGTGCAGATGCCCCCAGCGTGAGCAAAAATCTGCAATGTTGCCCGCTTTGTAGCCCTGGTTATCGGAGCGCCGCCTGTAGGTCAGTGCTAAACGATCTTGCCAGCGCACGGCCATTGCGTTGAAGCATTGCTCTTCTTGGGTGCCGATTAAGGCATCATCGGTATCGCTTAGAACATAAATATGTAATTGTTGAGCAAAGCCCGTGGCCACCAGGCCTTTCATCATTGCTTCAAGGTTGCGCTCGAGACGCGTTGGCGTTTCGTTACGAATACAAAGCACGACCGCGGTTGAAGAGGTAATTGGCTCGGTTGTGCCGGTACGAGCACCGTGTGGCAAGACAAGACTTAAGGGATCGCGCGCCAGTACGTTGATCAGAAAGCCGATCATTGAGTTCCAGAAACCGACGACGGTCCAGGGTAATGTGATTGCGAATAAAACCAGCAGGGCACAGGTGCCCCACGCGCTAACTTCTATGCTGAGTGCCGCCTTCATCAAGCCTAGCATTGCAGCGAAACTAAGCGTTGCAAGCAGCCCAAATAAAATCCGTCTGCCTGCTAACATGCGCGGCGGGTAAGCAGTTTGTGATAATTTCAAAATCAAGACCTCTGAGGCACGTATACTCTTTTTAAATGCTCGCGCAGTATAGGGCAGAGCGTAAACTGTGTTTTCAACTTAGGATTTTACGTGGTAAGTCCAGCTTTTGATCCACTCGCACTGACCCAAGCGCAAGCTCTGTGGTATGTCGCCCCTGGCGCAGCAGAGCTGCGTGCTGAAACCTTGTCCGCCCCAGATGCGGGGCAAGTTCGGGTGCGTAGTTTGTTCAGTGCCCTGAGTCGCGGCACGGAGTCTTTGGTTTTTGCGGGCAAAGTCCCCGAGGCTGAATTCACTCGGATGCGGGCACCTTTTATGGGGGGCGCGTTTCCGTTTCCTGTGAAATATGGGTATGCCTCGGTAGGCGTAGTGCAGAGCGGCCCTGCTGACTTACTCGGGCGGTGTGTGTTTAGCCTGACGCCGCACCAAGATTTTTTTAATCTGGCTGTTGATGCGGTCAGTGTGATCCCCGAAGGGCTGCCTCCAGAGCGTGCGGTGCTCACGGCCAATATGGAAACGGCCCTGAACGCGGTATGGGATGCTGCGCCTGGTCCGGGGGATCGCATCGCCGTGGTTGGCGGTGGTGTTCTAGGCTGCTTGGTGGCGTTTTTGTGTGGCCACCTTCCTGGTGCTCATGTGACGCTGGTTGACATTAATCCTGAGCGCGCCGCCCTTGCGACAAACTTGGGCGTGAATTTTGCAATGCCTGAATCGGCGCCGACAGATTGTGATCTGGTGTTTCATACCAGCGCTTCAGGCGCGGGCTTGACCACCGCGCTGGCTCTGGCGGGCGAAGAAGCCACGGTGCTTGAATTGAGTTGGTACGGCAGCCATTCAGTGAGCGCACCCTTGGGGGGCGCTTTTCATAGCAAGCAGTTGCGACTACAGTCGAGTCAGGTCGGTCATGTCTCGGCGACACGGCGGCCGCGCTTTACGTATCGCCGTCGATTAGGCGTGGCGCTTGGGCTACTGCAAGATACGCGGTTAGACGCGTTGTTGGCGCAGCCAATCGTCTTTACAGATTTACCTCAGCAGTTACCCAAAATTTTAGGTCAGCCAAGCGGCATTCTTTGCCAGTTGATTCGTTATTCTTAAGGAGCACTCTGTGTTTACAGTCGAAGTTCGCGATCACATTATGATCGCCCATTCTTTTCGCGGCGAGGTTTTTGGCCCCGCCCAAGCCTTGCATGGCGCAACCTTTATTGTTGATGCCGCCTTCATCTCAAAGACCTTGGATGTCAACGGTATCGTGGTGGATATCGGCCGCGCGCTCGACGTGCTTAAAGAGACGCTTAAGCCTTTAAATTATTCAAACCTTGATGACCATCCGGCATTTAAAGGGGTCAATACGACAACCGAGTTTTTAACCAAATATATTTTTGATCAACTCGCGCAGG
>CALQNE010000194.1 GCA_943331855.1 Bordetella parapertussis | reverse complement strand
GTGCGTGGTACAGCGGCTAATCCAATGACGCGCGAAGAGGTTGGTAAAAAGGCCTACGACTTATGTGCGCCGATATTGGGGCAGGATAAGGCCCGAGCGTTGGTCGCTGCGATTTGGGATCTCGAACAAGTGTCAAATGTTCAAAGCCTGAGGGCGGTACTACAAACTTAAGCTTACACAGTCTGCCCGTCAACCAGCGTGATTGTCCGATCGCATGTGGAAGAGAGCCGGGCGTCGTGTGTCACAAGCAGTACCGCACAGCCAAACTGTTCATTAAATTTTCTAAACAAGGCAAAAATCTCAGCTGCAGTTTTGGTGTCAAGATTGCCCGTAGGTTCGTCGGCGAGCAGTAACGCAGGGCGCGTGATCAACGCACGTGCAATTGCCACGCGTTGTTGCTGCCCGCCCGACAGCTCATCAGGGTTTTTATTGAGATGACTACCCAAGCCAACCTCGTCTAATAAGCTTTTCGCGCGTTCAACAAACTCTGCTTTAGGCTTGCCCTGTTTGATCATCAACGGCATTAAGACATTTTCTAGCGATGTAAAGGCCTGGATTAGATGATGAAACTGAAAAACAAAGCCGATGGTGTTGCCGCGTAAGGCAGTACGCGCTTCATCTTCCATCTCGCGTGTGGGTTGACCCAAAATATACAGCTCGCCCGAGGTCGGTTGATCCAGTAGCCCGATGATGTTGAGCAAGGTGCTTTTGCCTGAACCTGAGGGGCCCACTAAGGCCGAAAAATCACGCTCTTGTACCGTAAGATTGATACCGTGCAAGATTTCAACTTCGTTGGGTGAGCCAATGTTGTATGACTTGCGAACGTCGACCAATGACAATACGGGTGAGGGAGCATCAGACATAACGAATCGCCTGGACTGGGTCCAGTCTTGAGGCCCGCCACGCAGGTGCCAACGCTGCCAGTATGCCGACTACAGTAGCAATCGCTGCCGCGCTGCCCATTAAGGATGACGGAACGTCGATATAAAAGAGCTTCGGACCAAAAATATTAAATGCCATCACTAACCCGTAGCCAAGACTCGCACCGACAACCGAACCAATCAGCCCCAGTATCCCGCCTTGAAATAAAAATACCTGTAGCATTTGTGAACGTCGAATACCCATGGCACGTAAGATCCCGATTTCTCGCGTGCGCTGGGTGACGCTAATCGCTAAAACGCTGGCGATACCAAAAGCCACAGAGAGCGCGACAAAAAAAGTAATGATCGAGGTCGACAGGCTTTGCGAGGCGAGCGCGTTGACCAGTTGAGCATTGGTCTCCATCCAACTTTCGGCTTTCAGGCCCGTCAGACGCGAGATTCTGCTAGCCGTCGCATCAGCGCGAAACAAATCTTGCACCGTCAGGTCAATCAGATTAATACCCCCGTATAAACCTAATAAAGATTGTGCTTGTTTCAAGTCCACGTATACAAAGCGGGCATCTAAGTCACGAACACCGATTTCAAAAATACCGGCAATGGTGACGATTGCGACGCGACCATCACCCGACTCGATGCGTAATTTATTGCCGGCTCTTAAACCCAAGTCGTCTGCGAGTAGTTTTCCGATGACGGCATCGCCTGCACCGACTTTGAACCTGCCAGAAATAATATCTGTACTGATCGGGATAATTTTTTCATAACGAGGCGGATCAATCCCAAGAATTGAAATCGATTTAAAGACTTCGCCTTTGCGGGCGAAGGCCGGGCCTGACACGACTGGCGATACCGCTTTGATTTCTGGCAGGGTATCGAGAGTGTCGCGTACATCTTGCCAGTTCAGGATTGAGCGTAGTCGTTGCGCGCGCTTGTCTTCAGTGACTAACGCCACAGTACCTTCGCGGCTAGGCGTAATGATATTTTTTTCATCCGGCGGTTGAACGCGGATGTGCGACTGGGTGCCCAGCGTGCGAGCGATGATGTTGCTTTGCAGGCCAAGAATGAGTGACGTAATTAAAACAATGACTGAGACGCCAACTGAAATCCCCACCATGATTAGCGCGGTTTGAGTACGTCCTTGACGCATAAACTTCAATGCAATGGTTGATTCAATCCACATTGTCAGTTGAACTTGACTGGCGTTTCTTTACGCGACGACAGGCCTTGGGTGTTCGTGGGGATTGGTTGAGCGGCCAGGCGAACCCGCGTACCTTCTTTGGCAATGGCTGTTAACAATACCCAGTCATCTGCTTTGAGACCGTGTTTGATTTCAGTGAGTGCTAAGCCTCTGAGGCCAAGTTCGACAGTGGTGCGTACGACTTTGCCGCTTTGCACGGTGAGCACGTTTGCTTGCGTGCCAACGACTGAAAGTAAGGCGTCATTAGGTATCACCAGTGTATTTGAACGCTCGGCGGTGACGATATCGACCGAGAGTGTCATATCTTGTTTAAGGCCGGCTGGCACTGGGTCGATTTTTAACCGAATGTCGACGGTGCCGCGTTGAGGGTCGACTGTTGGTGAGATGAAGTTGACAAAGGCTTTGAACGGGCGGCTGGGGTAGGCGTCAGCGATGCACACACCGATTTGTCCGATTGCGATGTTGCCAATGTTACGTTCGTCTAGAGGGATCAGAATTTCGGTGTCACCGGCGCGGGCGATTTCAAGCAAGGCTTTGCCAGTGGGTTGAACCGCATCGCCTGGTTCAACGTTACGTGTCAAGATCGTGCCCGCCGCTTGCGCCCGAATGGTGGTCTTCTCTAGCAAAGCGCGCGCGGCAGCCAGACGTTCGCGCAAGACGTTTTCTTCTGAAGCGCCTGGCTCAAGCGAGGCCACAAGTAAGCGCGCTTGCTCAAGCGCTTCTTTAGCAGTGTTTTCTTGATTTTCGGCCTGCTCGCGCACTTCGCGCGAAATTGAGTCGGCGTTAAAAAGATCGCGGCGACGTTTCACTTCGCGTTGCGTCTGAGCAAACTGCGCTTCAGCTTGGCGCAACGCTGCAAGGGCCTGTGGTCGACGCGCGCGCTGCAGCTGTTCAAGAGTCGCTTGCGCCTCTTGCGCCTTTGCAGCCAGATCGTCAGCGCGCAAAACAATGAGGACATCACCTGCGTTGACTCGATCACCTTCTTTGACGCGACGCTCAAGTACGATACCGGCAATCTCGGTGTTTACCTGCACTCGCGATGTCGAAACAATTCGGCCAGTCGCGACGACATTTTGAGTCAGATCAGTCTTTTTGAGCTGATAAGCAGGCACAAGCGGACCTTGCCAAGCCCGAAAACCAATAACGAGTCCCAAAATCACACAGCCAAGCAAGGCAATTTGTATCGGGCGTTTAAGAGTCATCGGTGAGTCATCGTTTAAGAATGACGGTAATTCGTCGCCTCTACTGTAATCCTTTCTGGCGGTATGGGTTTAAACAACGTTTTAATGCTAGTCAGGAAAAGAAGTGATGGTACTCATTCACGGCATCACACTTTATGCCGTGAATGATTCAATCGACTATTTCTCTAGTGCGCTATAAATCAACGCATTGATTTTTTCTCGGTACTCTTTACGCACTTCGCCTGGCGTTGCGGCCATCACGACTACCACCATATTTTCTTTTGGATCAGCCCAAAAAGTGGTGCCGTACGCGCCGTTCCAAGAGAAATCTCCGACATTACCGTTAATCGCTGACATGCCGCGTTCAGTACGAACAGCAACGCCTAAACCGAAGCCATAGCCGACCCGTGCAGGTTCAGTCACCGCAACGCGGTTTTGAATACCCGCATCTAAATGGTTAGCGGTCATAAAAGCAACCGTTTGAGGAGCGAGCACACGTTTGCCTTCAAGCGAGCCGCCGTTCAACAGCATTTGCCCAAAGCGGATGTAGTCGCCGGCAGTACCGTAAGCGCAACCTCCACCGCAGTCATACTTGAGTTTTGCGGTCAAGATCGGCATGCTTTGCGGTTTGCCCGTGAGTGTGTCGTTGGGTAGTGGTTGCGCAAAACGGCTGGCGTCTTTTGCTGCAACGTCAAATCCGGTATCGACCATGCCGAGTTTGCTGAAAATTCTCTCACGCATGACTTCGTTGAGTGTTTTTCCAGTGATCTGCTCTTGAATCAAGCCGAGCACATCTAAGCCAAACCCATAATCCCATGCGGTACCTGGTTCATAGAGCAAAGGCGCGGATGCGAGCTTCTCAATAAATTGTTTGCCATCTAAATCAAATGCAGAATTTGAAGACGAAGCTGGAAATTGTTTATGAATAGCCGTTGCACCGCGACCACCATACGTTAAACCATTGGTGTGACGCATTAAATCTTGAATCGTGACGGGCTTTTTTGCGGGTACCGTGGTTAAAGTGCCATCGGCAGCAAGCACACCAAGCTTCATCGTTTTGAATTGCGGAAACCAGTTGGCGACAGAAGCATTCAAAGGCATTTTTGCTTCTTCGTAAAACGTCAACGCACTGACCGTTGTCATCACTTTGGTCATTGAGGCCAACGCAAAAATAGTGTCGGTGGTCATGGCCGTGTTCGTGGCTTTATTTCGATAACCGTAGGCTTCGTAAATGACGAGTTTGCCGTTCTTGGTGACGGCAACGACAGCACCTGGCATCCGGTTGTCGGCAACTTCTTTTTTAAAGAAAGCATCGAGCCGCTTGATGCCATCGTCAGAAAAGCCTTGCGATTGTGGTGTGGCTGTCGGGAGGGGGGCTGCCGGGGTTTGGGCATGTAGGCCTGTACTTGAGGTGATTGCGACTGCTGCGATTACTGCACTGATTTTGAATTTCATCGTCTGTCTCCGTCGGGTTGTTGCCAATAGTTATATATATTCTGAGATCTTCTTTAGGGCAACCAGATCTTCGAGTCGCTTAATATGAGGAATCATAATTGATAATATCTTTCTTATGAATGCATCAACGTTTTCAATGAAGCAACTGTTCATGCAGGCTTTAATTGCTTTCGCGCTCTTAATCGAAAGCCTTTCGTGCGCCGCAGCATTTCCTGAGAGGCGTGTCACGATTGTTGTCCCGTATCCGCCTGGTGGCAGCACCGATATTTTTGCGAGATCGATCGCAAACTATCTTTCGCAAAAATGGGGTCAATCGGTTGTCACCGAAAATCGCGGAGGTGGGGGTACAGTGATCGGAACCCAGTACGTGAGTCAGGCGCCTGCGGATGGCTATACCCTGCTCTTAGTCGCCTACGCCTATACGTCGAATCCTTTGCTCAAAGAACAGTTGAGCTATTTACCGAACGCGCTTTCGCCTTTGATGCTGATTGGAACCGCACCAAGTTTGCTTTATCTCAACGCAAAACTGTCACCTCAAAATTTAACTCAAGTCCTTGAGATGGCAAAAATAAATCCGAGTGGCTTGGTGCTAGGTTCTTCGGGTAATGGTTCAAGTGCACATATTGCGGCTGAGTTGTTTGCGCATGCGGCGAGCGTAAAAATCACTCATGTTCCGTATAAGGGTATGGGTCCTGCTTTAAATGATTTGTTTGGTGGCCAGTTAATGGGAATTTTTGATATTCCGACTGGCATGACGAATGTGAAGGCAGGTCGATTAAAGGCGATTGCGATCGCTGCGACAGAGCGTCATCCTGATGCACCTGAGGTGCCCACCTTCAAAGAACTCGGTGTCGAGATGGTGTTTGGTACTTGGTACGGATTTTTTACCGCAAAAGATGTTCCCCAGTCGTTGCAAGCACAATTGCATGAAGCACTTAGTCAAGCGGTTGCCGATCCGGCTGTGAAACAGGCGATTGCCAGAACGGGGCTCGTGCTGCAGTCGCGTACGCAAGAGGAGTTCAGGCAGTTTTTGAATGAGGAAACGCAAAAACTGTCTAACTTGCTTAAAACAGAAGGGGTCAAGATTACGATTGATTAGTGTTAAGACCAGCCGCCGCTTCATTGGATTTCTGGGCGATTTCCAGTATAGGTATTCTTTATTTTCATAGGTAAACTACAACTTACTCAATATATCGTGTAAAATTACTCAATATAATGAGTAATTTGTAATGTTCAATCGATTGCAGTACCCCACGCTATGTAAACGTCTTCAAGAGCCGCGTCGGTTCATGCAGGTTTTGTCTGGTCCACGCCAGGTGGGCAAAACCACGCTTGCCAAACAGGCGATCGCAAGTTTTGAGGGAGTTGGCCATTACGCCTCGGCCGATTTACCTAGTAGCCCGGATGCGGGTTGGGTGCAGCAGCAATGGGATATTGCTCGGCGAGTCAGTCAAAACCAACCCTGCGTCTTGGTGCTAGACGAAGTGCACAAGGTTCAGCGCTGGTCTGAAGTGATCAAAATGCTGTGGGATGAAGATAGCTTTCAAGTCAATTCGTCTCAGCCGTTGCGCGTCGTCTTGTTAGGTTCGTCTCAGTTTTTAATGCAAAAGGGGGTTAGCGAAAGCCTCGCTGGCCGTTTTGAATTGATCCGTGTGCCTCACTGGTCGTACGCCGAAATGCGAGATGCTTTCGGTTGGAGTCTTGAGCAGTTCATCTACTTTGGTGGCTATCCAGGCGCGGCCTCGCTGATTGCAGACGAGGCCCGGTGGCGCGATTATGTGCTTGACTCGATTATTGAGCCAACACTTAGCCGAGACGTCTTGCAGTTGAGTCGCATCGATAAGCCAGCGTTATTGCGCAGGCTGTTTGTATTAGGATGCCATTACTCGGGTCAGATTTTGTCGTATCAGAAAATGATCGGGCAACTGCAAGATGCG
>CALQNE010000193.1 GCA_943331855.1 Bordetella parapertussis | reverse complement strand
TGATACGCGGATACCCATCTGCGTATCAACGAATGTTCTAACCTATGTTCTCGGGCAATAAACTTTAAGCCGTCAGTACCAGACAAATATTGTTGAACTAACGATAGCTTAAACTGCTCTGAATACTTACTCATGAAAAAACCCCAAAAGGCTGGAAGGGTGTCCAACTTTATGGGGTCAGTTCAAAAGTGAGGTCTTTTTTTATGGCGCGTAGGCGCTTGAATCGTATGCGGACACCAAATAAATTTGGAGCGGGAGAAGAGTCTCGAACTCTCGACCTCAACCTTGGCAAGGTTGCGCTCTACCAACTGAGCTACTCCCGCATGGGTACTGCTGTATCATTCACAACGTCAAAGACTATAGCATAGATACACCCCATTATGTCAAATCGAGTTGAGCAGCGGGGGCAAGAGCCGTCAATGGGTGCGCCCGCTGATTTGACCTCGTTCAACACTTTGGGCCTTGCTTGTCAGGCTGAGCAAGTGGTGGTGCTGCATTCGCTTGAGCAGATGGCGGCCTTGGGCCAACTGCTTGTGCAAACGCCTGGATTTTTGCTTTTGGGTGGTGGCAGTAATGTCATTTTGCCAAGCAAGTTTTCTTCGCTGGTTGTTCGCGTCGCACTCAAAGGCATTACGCTTTTCGAAGAGCGCGCTGATCAGTGGGTCGTGGATGTCGCTGCTGGCGAGAACTGGCACGATTGGGTTGTGACGGCCACCGCGCGTGGTTGGTGGGGGCTTGAAAATCTAGGATTGATTCCAGGCACCGTCGGGGCCGCGCCAGTGCAAAATATCGGTGCCTATGGCCTTGAGCTATGCGAACGTATTGAGTCTGTCACAGCCTGGCAAGTCGCTGATCAAAAGTTTGTCACTTTATCGCGTGAAGAATGCGGCTTTGGCTATCGTGACAGCCTTTTTAAACGCGCACCACGCGGCGCCTGGTTAATCGTTTCGGTGCGGTTTGCATTGCCTAAGTCGTGGCGCCCCGTGCTGACGTATCCTGATATCCAGCAGCATGCGTTGTTAGCCAACGCTGGCCCTCAAGGCGTGACTGCGCCCATGATTCTGGCTGCGGTTTGCGAGATTCGTCGTCGAAAATTACCTGACCCTGCGGTGCTAGGAAATGTCGGCAGTTTTTTTAAAAATCCGTTAGTGGCTGCTGCACACTATCAAGCGCTTAAAGCACGCTTTGCGCAGTTGGTCGCCTATCCACAGCCTGATGGTGGCTATAAGCTTGCCGCGGGATGGCTGATTGAGCAGTGCGGCTTCAAAGGCCATCGGTCAGCGGCCGTAGGCGTGCACGACCAACAGGCGCTGGTATTGGTTAATTATGGTGGTGCGCAGGCTGGCGATTTGCTTAGGTTGGCGCAGACGATCTCGCAGACTGTTCAACAAACCTTTGGCGTGATGCTCGAGATTGAACCCGTGGTGGTTTGACAGGGATAACAGTACTTAAGCAGTGAGCCCTAAAACCGTTTGCATGTTGAATAAACCTGTTTTTTTATCTTTCAAAAAACGTGCGGCACGCAAGCTGCCTTCTGCGTAGCCGGCTCGGCTGCTTGAGCGATGTGTGATTTCGATGCGCTCACCGATACCGCAGAAATAAACGGTATGGTCACCGACGATATCGCCACCCCGTACAACCGAAAAACCAATCGTGCCAGCCTCGCGAGGTCCTGTGTGGCCCTCGCGCGTCCAGGTGGCGATCTCGTCAAGCGGTTTGCCCCAGGCGTCTGCAATCGTTTCGCCCATTTTTAGTGCTGTACCAGAAGGTGCATCCACCTTATGGTGATGATGCGCTTCAAAAACTTCGACGTCGTAGCCTGAATTTAAAATACGAGCCGCCATATCCAACAACTTGAGTGTTGCATTCACACCAACGCTCATGTTCGGGGCAAAGACCACCCCAATGGTTTTAGCAGCGGCATTGATAGCGGCTTTGCCCGCGTCGTCAAAACCGGTTGTGCCAATCACCATATTGACCCCAAACTGGGTACACGCGGCCAGATGTAGTAACGAGCCTTCGGGGCGAGTGAAATCAATTAAACAATCAGCGCCTTTGAGCACCGAAAGTTGGTCGGTGATCAGCACGCCACACGGTTTTCCTAAGAAGGCACAGGCGTCTTGCCCGAGCATGGGCGACCCCGTAACGTCGAGCGCGGCGCAGAGCATCAAATCGGTGGACTGAGAAACCGACTCGATTAACATCCGACCCATGCGGCCGCTGGCGCCAGCAATTGCAATTCTCATCATGTCCAAATCACCCAAAATCTTTGTTTAACGCAGTGGCACCGGTACGTCGTCCGGTACGCCAGGTAAGGCTTCAGGGTCTGTCAGGCTGGGCCCGCCAGGCGCGCGGTCTAAGCTGACCCCGGGTATGAGCGAGAGGGGCGCAATGTCTGCGTCGTTGCTGCCGCGCTCGCGATCAAGTTCAATTTGCTTGGCCTCTTTTACAGAAGTGCGTACTTCTTCACGTGCAATCTGAAACGGCTGTATCTCAGGTTGTTCTTCACCGCGCCAACTCTCGAGCTGAGCACCATTGAATAAAATGGTCAGCGTCCGTTCTTCGACTTTACCGTTTCCGGCGCGATAGAAATAGGGGTAATCCCAACGGTCGCTATGCAAGGCACTCGCCAGCATGGGGGTACCTAAGGCATACCGTACTTGGTCGCGGGTCATGCCGGGGCGCAACAGCGAAACTTGATCTTTGGTGATCCAGTTTCCTTGTTGAACACTGACTTTATACGGGAAGCCCCAGCGGCTTGAGCTGCAACCAACCGTCGCCACAAGCAGAGCCAACGCCAAGCCTGTGCGCAGGTGCAAAGCAAAAGTATGAAACTTGAACACTGCGAACCTCTATCGGATAAACAGCCAAAGACGTTATCATAAAGGTTTACGCGGTCAAACGTTGGTCTCTCACACGCTCTTGCGCGATTTTTGGGTGGTTTTCCCTTAAATCCCTGTGTGTCCAGGGCCAAAACGAGGAATTGCCCATGTACACCGAAAATGACCCCAATGACCTCAAAAATGTGGGTCTCAAGGCGACGTTCCCACGTTTAAAAATATTGGATATTTTTCGTAAATCGGGTTCGCGACACCTCAGTGCCGAAGATGTTTATCGGGCTTTAATCGGTGAAAGTATTGATATTGGTTTGGCGACGGTCTATCGGGTGCTGACACAGTTTGAGCAAGCCGGCATCTTGGCGCGTAGTCAGTTTGATGGTGGCAAGGCGATTTTCGAATTAAATGACGGCGATCATCATGATCATCTGATTTGCACGCACTGCGGAAAGGTCGCAGAGTTTACAGATACCGACATCGAAAAGCGCCAACACAAAGTTGCACGCGATAACGGTTTTATTCTAGAAAGCCACGCGATGGTCTTGTACGGGGTTTGTACGGCTTGCCATCGCGCTGAGCGCTAGTCGCGAAAAGCCCTTAGATCTGCAACAGCTCTTTAGCGTGTTCACGGGTAGTGCGGGTGATTTTGATGCCGCCCAGCATGCGAGCGACCTCTTCAATGCGTTCGGGGGCTTGCAGCAAGGAGATACTTGATTGGATTTTGCCCTTCGAGTTTTGTTTGCTGACTTGAAAATGATGTTGACCCCGCGCGGCAACTTGAGGCAGATGCGTGACGCATAAGACTTGGTGACGTTCACCGAGTTCACGTAGTAGGTTGCCGACTACTTCAGCGACAGCCCCCCCGATACCACTATCAACCTCGTCAAAAATCAAGGTGGGTACGCGCGTGGCTCGGCTAGCGATGACCGACAAGGCCAGCGAAATTCGTGCAAGTTCGCCACCGGAAGCCACCTTGGCTAAAGGTCGGGGGGTGGTGCCCCCGTGACCTGCGACTAAAAACTCAATTTGATCTTGCCCATGACTGGCCGGTGCGGCTGCATGCATCGCGATCGTGAACTGACCGCCTTCCATGGCTAAGGTTTGCATGGCCTGACTCACTTGTTGCCCGAGGTCAGTCGCGGCTTTTGCACGTGCAGCCGAGAGGGCTTTTGCGGTGGTCTCATACTCAGTGCGTCGCGCAAGTGATTGCGCGCGCAAGGCGTCAATATCGCTGGCGCTTTGTAAGGCGCTGAGTTCTGCTTTGAGCGTTTGTTCAAATTGGTAGAGATCTGTTGGCTCGGTCTTAAATTTGCGGGCTAATTCAAAAATGGCGCGCAGTCGGTTGTCCAGGACAGCGAGTCGTGCCGGATCAAGCTCGGCGCGTGAGACGTAGTCGTTTAAATCGGATACCGCTTCGCTCACGGCGATATGGGCGGAATCGAGCGAATCGTGTACGGTTTGTAAACCCGGATCGTGACGAAGTAACTGGCTGATGCGCTGTACCGCTGCGCCCAATTGATGGTGCACCGACGTGTCGTTTTCATCGAGCGAGGCAAGCGTTTGCGCGGCGCCATCTAAGAGGGACTGGCCATTGGCCAGACGCGTATGCTCAGAAGAGACTTCGGCCCATTCAGTGGGGCCCAGTGACAGGCGTGCCAGCTCGCTGGTTTGCCATTCAAGTCGTTCACGCGCTTGAGCCAAGATGCTGGCATCTTGTTCAGATAGACTCAATTGCTTTTCAATCGAACGCCACGCCTTGAACGCTGCCGCGGTGCTTTGACGTAAAGGCTGAAGGTTGCCGTGCGCATCAAGCAGCTCGCGTTGATTGTCAGCGCGTAACAAACTTTGGTGGGCGTGCTGGCCATGAATGTCGATCAGATGCTCACCAATTTCGCGCAGCTGTGTGATGGTCACGACCGAGCCATTGACATAGGCACGGCTGCGACCTTGCGAATCAATGACGCGCCGTAAAACGAGCTCTTGATCGGCGTTTAAGTCGTTTTCAGTCAGCCAGTGGGTGAGCGAATCGGGTATCTCGAAGACCGCGCTGATTTCGGCACGGGTTGCGCCCTCGCGCAGTACTGACGAGTCAGCGCGTTCACCCAGAGTGAGCGCCAACGCATCAATCAGAATTGATTTGCCCGCTCCGGTTTCACCAGAAAAAACGGTGAAGCCCGAATCAAACGTAATGTCGGCTTCGCTGACGATGACAAAGTCGCGGATGTGCAGGGCACGCAGCATGGCCTATTCGGCCTCGCTGCCCGAGCGGGGCATTCGGTTCCAGTCTAGCTTGCGGCGTAGAGTCGAAAAAAAACTATAACCAGCAGGGTGCAAGAACCGGATATTGTGCGGCGCACGTTGCACCACAATCCGATCGCCTGGCATCAAATCTGACCAGGTTTGCATGTCGAAGTGCACGCTGGCCCCCCCTTCGCTGCGGCCCATCGCAGTCAGCGTCATGTTTAAGACCCCATCTGCAGGGATCACAATCGGACGGTTTGAGAGCGTTTGTGGGGCAACAGGCACCAAGACAATCGCGGCGACTTCAGGGTGCAAAATAGGGCCTGCCGAAGAAAGTGCGTAGGCCGTTGACCCTGTTGGAGTCGCCACAATGAGGCCATCAGCGCGTTGGGTGTACATATACGTATCATTGACTTCGACGCGTACTTCGATCATGCCGCCGCGCCCAGAGCGGTTTAGCACCACATCATTGAGCGCGGTTGCGGCAAACATTTGTTCGGCGCCGCGCCAGACGGTGGCGCTCAGTAGCATGCGCGTTTCGGTTTCGTAACGGCCCAGAAGCAAGTCAGTCAACGCCTGGGTAGAGTTTTCTAGGGGGATATCGGTAATAAAACCTAAACGCCCGTGATTGATTCCGACCACCGGAACATCAAAGGGTGCCAAGTGGCGTGCGGCGCCCAGCATGGTGCCATCGCCCCCCATCACAATCGCCAGATGCGCAGTGTGACCGATTTCGGTAAAACTGGCGCTTGGGTATTCGTTGACACCCGTTTGCCGGGCGGTGTCCGCCTCAATTAGCACCTGCGAGCCTTCTTGCAGCAATTGCTTGGCGAGGGCGCGCAGGGGGGCGTGCAGGCCTGAGTCCTGATAACGACCAACTAGCGCAATAATAGGAAAATGCATTGGGCTCACATTCCAAGAAAATCTAACCGATTATAGGGTCGACAAAGGTAAAATAGGGCAATGATGGATGATCGTGCGCGTGCGCTGCTTAAAGCGCTTATTGAACGTTACATAGACGATGGCCAGCCGGTCGGCTCGCGCACGCTCTCAAAAATGTTCGAGTTGTCTCCGGCAACTATCCGCAATGTCATGGCCGACCTTGAAGAGCTTGGCCTCATCCATAGCCCCCATACGTCGGCGGGTAGAATCCCCACGCCGCGGGGGTATCGGTTGTTTGTCGACACCATGCTCACCTCGCAGCCGATTGATTTGCGGCCCGTGTCGACGGTACGCGATTTGCAAACGGGCTCTGACCCGGCTCGGGCCGTGCAGGCAGCGGCAGCCATGTTGTCGAGCCTGAGTCAGTTTGCAGGGGTCGTTTTGTCGCCCCGCAGGGCACAGGTGTTTCACCAGATCGAATTTATTCGACTCTCTGAAAAACGCATCTTATTGATTATTGTGACACCCGATGGCGATGTGCAAAACCGCATCCTGCTGACCCCGCGTGACTACACGGCGACGTCTCTCATCGAAGCGGCTAACTTTTTCAACCATAACTTTGCCGGTAAATCGTTCGCGGCCGTTCGGCAAACTCTGGCGCATGACTTGGCGCGGTTACAAGAAGATATGTCGCGCTTGATG
>CALQNE010000192.1 GCA_943331855.1 Bordetella parapertussis | reverse complement strand
GACAAACCATGAATACGGGTAATGCCGTCGGTCACGGAAACGACCGTGCCCTGTGTACGAATGTCGGACGAAGTGCCCATACCTTCGATTCGGCTCTTGAGAATTTCGCTAATCTCTGATGGATTGAGTTGCATGTTCAGACTCCTGGAATCTTTTGACTGACGTTAAGCCGCCAGCGTGTCGCGCATGCGTACTAACTGGGCTTGCACGGATGTGTCGAGTACTTGGTCACCCACGTGCACGCGAACACCACCAATCAAGGTGGCATCTACAGTCACGTGGGGCTTGAGCTTGAGTCCAAATTTAGGCTCTAACAGCGAAATGAGCTGAGAGACCTGGTCTTCGGACATCGGAAAAGCACTGGTAATGTTAGCTTGCGCAACACCTTCAGCTGTATCTTTAAGAGCTTCAAACTGCTCGGCAATTTGCGGCAACAGCAATAAGCGATCGTTCGACACCAACAGCGCAACAAAATTTTCAAAATGTTTGTCAACTGCGGGCTGAACCATGCTTAAAAAAATGCTGACACGCTGTGCATCATCCAGACGTGGATCTGCCATCGCCGAACGCACATCAGCATTGGCAGCCACGTGCGCAAGGCGCTGTACCTGTTCAGCCCAAACAGCCAAACTGCCCTGGCCTGCTTTAGCGACAGCAAACAAAGCCTCAGAGTACGGGCGGGCAACAGTGGAAAGTTCTGCCATAACGTCCTCGGATTAAAGCTGAGCCTTAAGCTGCGTGAGCAGCTCGGCGTGGGCACTTGCGTTAACTTCACGCTTGAGGATTTGCTCGGCGCCTTTCACGGCCAAATTGGCCACGTCGTTGCGCAGCGCATCGCGAGCACGCATCACTTCTTGAGCAGCATCTTGTTTTGCCTGCGCCAAAATGCGCGCACGTTCAACTTCAGCCTCAGCACGAGCCTGCTCAATGATCTGGGTTGCATGCTTTTCTGCATCCGTCATGCGAGCATGAAGGCTAGTTTTCGCAGATGCTTCGATCAAACTCACGCGCGCCTGTGCCTGAGCCAAGTCTGCTTTGCCTTTTTCGGCAGCAGCCAAGCCTTCAGCGATTTTTTGGCGTCGCTCGTCAATTGCCTTTGTCAAAGGAGGCCAGATGAACTTCATCGTGACCCACGCTAAGACAAAGAACACGATCATCTGGAAAAAGATCGTCGCGTTCAGATTCACGGTCGTTTCCCTATTACAACTTGAGCTCTTTTGACAAAAGGTCTAAGAGCACAGATCAATGAGCCACCGCCGACAACATTGCAAACGGTGGGTTCGCCAGCCTCATTGAGGCCAGCAGGTAAAGCAATTACTTACCGAACGGGTTCGCGAACGCGAACAACATGGCAATACCCACGCCGATCAGAAAAGCCGCATCAATCAGACCAGCCAACAAGAACATCTTGGTCTGCAAAGCGTTCATCAGCTCTGGCTGACGTGCTGCAGATTCGAGGTACTTGCCACCCATCATTCCGATGCCGATGCAGGCGCCTAATGCCCCCAAACCGATGATTAAACCGCAAGCGAGAGCAACGAGAGCGACGTTGGACATGACAACTCCTTGTTAGTATCTAAGAATCAAAAAATGAATAAAAACGAAAAAACTAAATAAACCTTGTTTGCACCATTTACCTTTTTTACGGGTAATAGCGCCCTTCGATTAATGCCCTTCGTGAGCCTGACCGATGTACACCAGCGTCAGCATCATGAAAATAAAGCCCTGCAACAAAACAATCAGAATATGAAACAGCGCCCAGACTGAACCGGCCAAAATGTGACCGATCCCGAGGCTAACGCTCATCACGTTAAATCCGGTCCAGGCGCCGCCTAGCAACGCAATCAACATAAACACAAGTTCGCCGGCAAACATGTTACCGAACAACCGCATGCCTAGCGATACGGACTTTGCAGCGTACTCAATGACGTTCAGCAACAAATTAGCAGGAGCCAAAAGCACTGCAGTCAGGCCATGACCATGAAATGGCGCCGTAAAGAGCTCTTTAACAAAACCGCCAGGATGCTTAATTTTGATACCGTAATAGAGCATCAGCAACAATACGCCAAGCGCCATGCCCATTGGAGCATTTAAGTCGGCGGTCGGAAGAATGCGGTGGTAGTGCAGAGGATCACCGACCTTGTCACCAAACCCGAACAAGTGAAAAATCTTGTGGGGTAAGTCAACAGGCACCAAATCCAGCGTGTTCATCAGGATAATCCAGACAAACACGGTGAGCGCCAAAGGAGATACAAATTTACGCGTCGCTTCACTAGGAACGATGCTGCGCGCTTGCTGATCAACCATGTCGATCAGCATTTCGACTGCGCTTTGAAGGCGGCTGGGAACGCCAGAAGTGGCGCGACGGGCGGCAAGCCACATCACAAACAAAGCGATAAACCCCATCAAGCCCGACCAAAAAATGGTGTCGTAATTGATGACGTTAAAGTCAGCGATCAAGCCCTGCTTTTCACCTAGATTGTTGTAATGCACCAAATGATGCTGGATGTATTCAGCTTGGGGCGATACGCCACTTTCAGCAGCCATAGTGATCTCTACTTTGAGTCTTGACCAAACGCAACGCGTAAACGCTGCAATGCTTATTTATAAGAGGCCCGCCACAACAGCCAGCCCACACAATTCATTTAGCCCGAGAGCCTTTAAACACTAACAGCACAACATAGCCTTTTAGCGTGGCCACCAAACCAGCCAATACCGCCAGCCACTGCACTTGATCGCCACCTACCTTTGCAATCAACCACAACAGCACAATTGCCACACCAACTTTTAAAAACTCGCCTATAAAAAACAGTTCGGGGCTAGCCCCGCCCGGACGATAAGTTGACGCCCACAACCTTAAAGCAAACACCGCATTTGGTAGCAAGTAAGCTGCAGACCCCGCCAATGAAGACGCCGCTGCTAACCACCCTGCCACAGCCCAACAAAGCGCCGCAACCAATAGCCCCAAACACAGCTGAGCAACGACTACCTCAAGCAGGTCGCGCCTAGCGCGAATATCGATCTGCCGCCGCTCTACATCTGTCAGAACAATTGTTTTGTCTGTGGATTCAGGTTCGTACACTTTTCTCTCACAGCAAAGCCACAGCATTGTATCGGCTTTTACGCCCCCGTGCAAACCCTTAACCGCCCCTCTCACCACCGAAAGGTTTGGCCAAAGGGCTCGCTTAGCCTCAACCTACGCTAGCTATCGATGCTTAAAATTTGGCTTGCGTTTTTCAACAAAGGCGGCCATACCTTCTTTTTGGTCTTCGGTCGCAAAACAGGCGTGAAACTGCCTGCGTTCAAACAAAACGCCTTCGTGCAACGAAGACTCAAATGCACGATTAACCGACTCTTTAGCCATGATGACCATAGGCAGCGACATGCCGCAAATAACGGTCGCGGCCTCGATCGCCTCATCCAGCAGACGGTCGGCAGCGACCACACGCGACACTAGCCCCGAACGCTCGGCCTCAACCGCATCCATCATTCGGGCGGTCAGCACCATATCCATCGCCTTGGATTTGCCGACCGCGCGTGGCAAACGCTGGGTCCCGCCCGAGCCTGGTATCGCTCCGATCTTGATTTCGGGCTGACCAAACTTGGCCGTGTCCGCAGCAATAATGAAGTCGCACATCATGGCTAATTCACAGCCACCGCCTAGCGCGTACCCAGCAACCGCAGCAATGACGGGTTTACGAACCCGGCGTATGGTTTCCCAGTTACGCGTAATGTAATCAGTGCGGTACACGTCCATGTAAGACCAGTCTTTCATGGCAGCGATATCAGCGCCCGCCGCAAAGGCCTTTTCACTGCCTGTGATTACGATGCAACCGACATCATCATTGGCGTCAAAGGCCAACAAAGCCGCACCCAATTCATTCATAAGCGCATCGTTCAACGCATTGAGTGCCTTCGGACGATTCAGGGTCAACAAGCCCACGCGACCGCGGGTTTCAATTAGTACTAAGGCTTCGCTCATGAAGGGATCCTTGAAAATGTGAAATAAGATAGCGGTATGAACACCAAACCCATACTTTACAGTTTAGAGCCTTTTGATTTGGCGGGACACCGCTTTCGCGTCACGCTCACCATCGCTCAACCCAATCCGCAGGGGCAGATCGTCTCGTTACCTGCCTGGATTCCTGGTAGCTACCTGATTCGCGATTTTTCTCGTCAAATTGAGACGATCGGAGCACGGTCGGGCAATCGCCGCCTGCTCGTCACTAAACTCGACAACCATCGCTGGCGAATTGAACCCTGTTCGGGGCCGCTGCACATCACGACCACGGTCTACGCCTGGGATCTATCGGTACGTGGCGCTCATCTTGATGAAACGCACGGTTTTTTCAACGGAACCAGCGTCTACTTACGACCAGACGGCTTTGAAGACCACCCTTGTCAAGTCACACTGATAGCACCTCCAGCGCGCAAGTGGCAGGCCTTCACCAGCCTACCCAAAGCCACGCTGCCAACACGAGTCATTCGCTCGGGCCAGGCGCACGGCTCAAGCTTTGGCACGTACGAGGCCCGCAATTATGACGACTTGATTGATCATCCGGTTGAAATGGGCACACCTCAAGTGATTCGGTTTAAGGCCTGCGGTGCTCAGCACGAAATGGTGTTCACCGGCCTGATTCCTAATCTCGACCTCAAGCGCATTGCGCGAGATGTCAAAGCAATTTGCGAAGCACAAATTCGATTTTTTGAACCTGAAACAGAGCAAGCACCCTTTTTAGACAGTGCCGCACATTACGTCTTTATGACGATGGTGACGGGTGACAGTTACGGCGGCCTTGAGCATCGCGCCTCAACTGCCTTAATGGCCGCGCGCAAAGATCTGCCCACGCTCGGGCAAGAAAAGACGCCCGCGGGCTATTCGACCTTTTTAGGTTTAGTGAGCCACGAATATTTTCATACCTGGAACGTTAAACGCATCAAGCCAGCGGCCTTCGCGCCCTACGATCTGTCAAAAGAAACCCACACACGCCTACTGTGGATTTTTGAAGGCTTCACGTCATACTACGACGACCTCATGCTTTTTCGCAGTGGCACGATCGATCAAGACGCTTACTTGCAAACGTTGGGCAAACAAATTAGTGGTGTGTATGCGACCCCGGGACGTCATAAACAGTCAGTCGCCGAAAGCTCATTCGACGCGTGGTCTAGATACTACAAGCAAGACGAAAATTCACCCAATGCCGTAGTAAGTTACTACACGAAGGGCGCGCTCATTGCCCTCGGTCTTGATCTGACGATTCGTAGCGCAACCGACCATCGCCATAGTCTTGATGACGTGATGCGGCTTTTGTGGGAGCTTTACGGTCGCGACTTTTATCAAGGTGTCGAGCGCGGCCTCAAAGAAAAAGCCTTTGCCCGTTTAGTGCTCGACGCCACAGGCGTCGATGTCTCAGAACAACTCAAAAGATGGGCCTATGGACGCGAAGATGTGCCGCTGCGCTCACTACTCGAACAACACGGCATCGAAATGCACTGGATCCCAGCCAACGACCTCCCTACTCTTGATGTACGAACACGCAAGCAAGGCGAGCAGCTTGTGCTCGCGACAGTGTTCGAGCATGGCGCCGCCCACCAAGGCGGGCTGTCCGCGCACGATATTTTGGTCGCGATCAATGGCGTGCGCATTGATTCTGTCAACAATACGCTTGACAGCGTATTGGCGCGCCATCAACCGGGCGAGCGCGTGACGGTACATGTTTTTAGGCGCGACGAGTTACGCGAGTTTTCGGTCAAGCTCGCGGCACCCCCAAAAACACAATGCTTATTGCAAACGATGGTCTCACGGTGATGACCAGACCCGACACTGTTGATTACGCCACACTATTTATGCAAGGGGTAGCACTCTTAGATGTACGCGCACCCATCGAATTTTCCCAAGGATCGTTTCCGGGCGCAGTGAACTTACCGCTCATGACCGACGACGAGCGCCACCAAGTTGGCCTGCGCTATAAACAAGTTGATCAAGATGCTGCCATCGAGCTTGGCCATGCCTTGGTGTCAGGCGATGTCAAAGCTGCAAGAGTCGCTGAGTGGAAAGCCTTCGCTCAAACGCACCCTAATGGTTATCTGTACTGCTTTCGCGGTGGACTGCGTTCGCGAATTTCGCAGCAATGGCTTGCCGAGGCCGGCATCGTCTACCCCCGTATTGTGGGGGGCTATAAAGCCATGCGCACCTTCTTGCTCGAGTCCTTAAGTACGCATATCGCCACCTCCGAGTTCGTGCTGGTATCGGGGCTAACAGGTTCAGGAAAAACCGAAGTCGTGCACGCGCTTACATCAACAATCGATCTCGAAAAACTTGCCCATCATCGCGGCTCGAGCTTTGGCAAACACGCCACCGATCAACCCGTACAAATCGATTTCGACAATCGCCTGGCGATCAATTTTTTACGTCTACATGCACTGGGCAAATCACGCATCGCACTTGAAGACGAATCCCGCATGATCGGCCGTTGCGCTCTACCAATTTCTTTGCGCGATAAAATGCTGGCGAGCCCTGTGGTCTGGCTCGAAGAACCTCACGAAGTACGTGTAGAGCGAATTTTGCACGACTATGTCAAGGATCTGGGCGCGCAATTTGCGGCTAAGCTCGGTGCAGATGAGGGCTTCGAGGCTTTCTCAACTCGACTTCTCGAAAGCCTGCAAAACTTATCCAAGCGCTTGGGTGGTGAACGACATGCGCGCCTG
>CALQNE010000191.1 GCA_943331855.1 Bordetella parapertussis | reverse complement strand
GCGCCACGCCCAATGCAGCCCAGGCGATCGCGCCCATCATCAGCGCCGCAATCACTGAGCCGCTACGCTTAACGCCCTCACGCACTGACGCCGGAAATTTATCGATGATGATGTCGATTCCGATGTGCCCCCCTTGTCGAACCCCTAAGGGGATCGCTAAAAATATCGTCCAGACGAACATCAGGCGACCCAACTCGTCAGCCCAGTCAAGCGAAGTATTTAACGCATATCTTAAAAAGACCTGAGACGATACAACGCCCACCATGACGGCGAAGGTGACGAGCAAGCATGCAATCAGCGCCTCATCTAACCAGGACAACACCCTACCCAAGAGCGGGCGTGTATCGTAGGTCACGCTAAGTGTGTGTGAAAGCATAGTCAAATCACCAAAATGAAGAAGGGCTGCGCGCAAGCCAGAGCCAGCGTTATCGCGTCGTTATTTTTTTGCGGCTTCAGCCAACACTTGACTCACCAGTGCGTCTCCAGCACGTTTTTTCACGCCTTCGATCACGGGCAAGGTGGCCAAGCGCATCTCTTCAAAAGCCGCAGGCGTGATTTCGGTATACGTCATGCCTGTCTTGAGCTTGGCCAACGCATCCTTTTCATCTTGCTCTGCCAACTTGCGTTGATGCACAATGGTCTTGGTCATCGCTTCACGCACGGCTGTTTGAAACTCAGGCTTGAGTTGATCAAACGCCTTTTTACTGGCGAGCACAACGATAAAATCAAAGAAGTGTCCAGAGTTCGACAGCTGCTTTTGCACCTCTGAAAAACGATTGGCGTTAATCACCGTGTAGGGGTTTTCTTGCCCATCAATCACTTTTTGCTCAAGCGCCGAATACAACTCTTTGACATCCATCGCCACCGGGTTAGCACCCAAGGCACGGAAAGTCGCCAGATGTGTCTCGTTAGGCTGCAAGCGAATCTTCATGCCCTTCAAGTCAGCCATCGTACGAATCGGTTGCTTGCTATTGGTGATGTGGCGCATGCCAAGCTCCATCCAGCCCAGTACGATAAAGCCTTTTTCTTGTAACTTTTTGTCGATTGCCGTGCCCACGGGTCCATCAATCACGCGCATTGCCACTTCACGGTTTGGAAACACAAACGGCAAGCTGACGGCCTCGATCTCGGGTGCTATGCGCGACAAGAACGCTGCGCCTACCCAAGTCAACGCAAGCGTACCTGAACGGACTGCATCGACGTTCTCTTTGGCACCACCTAATTGCATCGCTGGAAACACATCGACCACTAATTGATTATTGGTCAAACGCGCGACTTCTTGTTTAAAGATTTCATCAACCGCAACGCTACTAGGATGCTGGGTCGCGAAGTTACCCGCGATCTGCAATTTTTGTTGCGCCCATACGGTTGTAGAACCGAGCGCGAGCGCCACCGTGGCTAACGTGACCGCAAGCTTACTGAATCGTTGTGTTGAAAAAATCATGATGACCTCTTGGGTTAGATATGAGTCAGGTGGAAGCGTTACCAGAAAGCAGGCGAACCAAGGCAGGGCTCAGGCCCTTGTTTGGCTTCTGAGGGGGTGGTGCAAAACTACCGGCGGTGGTTGCGACAGGATGCAAGGCAAACAAGGTTTGCGCGTGCTGCACCGCGCTTGAAACACCATCGACCACAGGGACAGGCAGTTGGTCGCGCACGGTTCTTGCTAAGCCCGCCAATGGCGCACCTGCCAAAATGATGACATCGGCACCATCTTCAACCACGCAACGCTTCGCCAAGGCCACCAGGCGCTGCCCTTGGTCAGCCTGCACTAAGCCGATGTCGGCCAACGGTTCATCGAGTGCGCGGATGCTGCACAGTCTGCTCGACAACCCGTAGCTATCCACGGTTTCGCGATACCAGGCGCGGATACGCTGAGAGATCGCAACGATCGAAAACTTTTGGCCGAGCAACATGGCCGAAGCTAACGCCGCCTCGGTCAAGCCCGTCACTGGGCACTTCAACACTTCGCGTAGCGCCAGTAAGCCGGGGTCACCAAAGGCCGCCACGACAACGGCGTCATAGGTGCCTTCGAGCTCAGCAGCCCGTTCTGCCGCAGCGTAGGCGCCAATCATTGCCTCAAAACGGGTTTCGATATACGCCACACCAAAGGCCGCTGTCGCGACCGAGATTTGTGTTTGCGGCGCAGCGCTACGCATGGCCTCGCTGCGTATCAACTCTGACACGCTGTCTGAGATATTTGGATTAATTAAGAGAAGGCGCATAGGGAGCGACTGCGCTTAAACGCGCGTGGCGGTAATGGTTGGCGCGCCACCGCGCAGAAACTGCCCACGCCCCTTTTGACCATGAAAATTCGCGCCATCCCAAACCACCTCGCCGCGCAAGAGCGTCATGCCTGGCCAGGCTTTCAGTTCGATCCCCTCGTAGGGGGTGTAGTCAACCGCGTGATGCAAATTGGTATTTTGAATGGTGAGCGCGCGCTCATCCCAAATCACCAGATCGGCATCACTTCCAATCGCAATGGTTCCTTTGCGCGGATGCAAGCCATACGCTTTTGCGGCGTTGGTCGAGGTCAGTTCAACAAACTTAGACAAGGTAATGCGCCCGCCCAAGACGCCCTCTGAATATAGCAAGGGCATGCGCGTCTCCAGGCCGGGGATGCCGTTTGGAATGTATTTGAAGTCAACTTCTTTACCTTCAGGCTTCTTACCCTCGGGGCTGTCGTAATTGAACGGCGCGTGATCCGACGAAAACACAGTGAACAGACCGTCGTTTAAACCATCCCAGATCACCTCTTGATTCGCTTTATCGCGCGGTGGTGGGCTGCAGACGCACTTTGCGCCCAGATAACTATCATCCAGGCCTAAATCGGCCGCGGTTAAAAATAAATATTGCGGACAGGTCTCGGCCAGGATCTTCAAACCATGCGCCCGCCCCCAGCGAATTTGTTCGACCGCTTCGCGACCTGACACATGCACGATCAAAATCGGTACATCCACAAGTTGTGACAAAGCAATCGCACGATGCGTGGCCTCGCGTTCAACCAACATCGGACGCGAGTGGGCATGAAACCGCGGCGCCGTTTGACCAGCCGCCTCAAGCCTGCGTGTGAGCCATTCGATACAGTCTGAGTTTTCGGCGTGAATCATCGCCGTCGCACCGTGCGTGCGCGCCACCGACAACACATCCAGGATCTGACCGTCGTCGAGCTTTAAGTCGTCGTAGGTCATGTAGATTTTGAACGAGCTATAGCCTTCACGGATCAAGGCAGGGAGTTCATTTTGCAAAACATCGGGGGTTGGATCGCTCACGATCAAGTGAAACGAATAGTCAATATGCGCTTGTCCGTTAGCGCGCTGATGATAATCATCGACCGCAGCACGAATCGACTGACCTTTGACCTGCGAAGCAAAGGGGATCACAGTGGTCGTACCACCACAAGCTGCAGAACGGGTGCCCGTATCAAAGTTATCGGCCATTTTGGCGGGCGGTGGCATAGGCTGATCTAGGTGACAATGGCCGTCAATCCCGCCGGGTGTCACTACGCGACCAGCGGCGTCGATTTCTTTCGTGGCTTTAGGTAAGTTTTTACCCAGCATAACAATCACGCCATCTTTGATGCCGATATCACTATCAAAGGTATCAGCAGCAGTGGCCACTTTCGCATTACGAATAACAAGATCGAACGCACTCACAGTACTCGCTCCAAAATGTAGTGAATCTTCACACGATGACACCAAGCAAATAGTATGCCAGTCTGAGTGGACCTATTGTAAACATTGTAGACTTCCCGCAATCGACGCGCTTTGTCCTTTACACTCTACAGACTCTGAGCCTAGCACCTTCCACCATGCGAAACTTTCCAAGAATCGGCGTTTTAACCCCTTCGTCCAATACAGCACTCGAGCCTTTAACCAGTGCAATCATTGCCCAGATACCCGGTGCAAGTGCGCATTTTGCGCGGTTCAAGGTCACCGAAATCGCCTTATCTTCTCAGGCGTTAGGGCAGTTTGACGACAGCAAAATCCTATTAGCCGCAGAAATGCTCGCCGATGCCAAGGTCGATATCATCACCTGGAGCGGCACCTCGTCGGGCTGGCTTGGCTTTGATACCGACGAGCGACTCTGCGAGCGCATTACCGAACGCACAGGCATACCAGCATCCACAGCGATTTTGTCGCTCAACGCGCTGCTGGCTCGCAAAAACATTACGCGCTTGGCACTTGTCTCGCCATACACACCCGACGTACAGGCGCGCATCATCGAAAACTATAAAGCGCTCGGTATCACCGTTGTCGCTGAGCTACACGAGAATATTCGGGTCAATCACGACTTCGCGTTAGTTGATCCCGCAAGACTTGAGCAAATGATTCAAGAGACCTGCATCAATGGTGCTCAAGCGGTCTCAACCTATTGCACCAATTTGCATGCCGCACAACTTGCTGAACGCGTTGAAAAAATAACGGGTGTCCCGCTTTTGGATACAGTGAGCACAACCGTTTGGGGGGCATTGACCAAGCTCGGCCTCAACCCCGCCCAGGTCAAAGGCTGGGGGCAGCTTTATCAGTGGTAGTTTGACTGAGGCCACCGGAGTAAAACTCAAAAAAAAACGACCTCGTGGGTCGTTTGTGTACTTGGTGGGCTGGGCGAGACTCGAACTCGCGACCAACGGATTAAAAGTCCGCTGCTCTAACCAACTGAGCTACCAGCCCCAAGCCCGCCATTATGACTTTTTAACTATTTACTGTCAAACGCGCCCTATTTCACCTAGGGAAAACCTGCCTGTAAATTTTATGTAGTACTCGCTAAACTCGATATACAAAAATAGCTATTTGATCGGTCGCCCACGCATCTTTAAGCGGCTCACGAACAAAAAACACTCACTTATCAACGTATTAAATGCCAAGAACAGGGATAAAGGGATGAATCAATCTAAATTACTCGCAACACTAATTACCGCTGGCGCACTGAGCTTAGGCTCGAGCACAAGCTTTGCACAGGCCGAAGCGTGGCAAGGCCCTTGGGTTCACGCTGGAGTTGGCGCCGCAACCTTCATCCCTGGTTTTTCGGGCGGCCAATACCTGGGAGCCTACCCTTACTCAGGAACCAAAAAAGACATCAATACGGCCATTGCTAGTATCTCTGCAGGCTACACGCTTGCAATCTCTGGCCCCTGGAGCCTCGGCCTCGGTGCCACGATCGCGCCCGGCACAAGCCCCTCGGCCGACTATGCCGTTTTAATCAGCACCCCTCGTGGCACGTCCACTGGCCCAGGTACTTATAACGTAGCCAACATCTACAGCATCACGCTTCAACCCGGTTACGCGCTTGACAAAGAGAAACTCATCTACGCGAAAGTGGGCTACACCGGCGCCACTGCAAACACCAACTCGGACAGTTTTGGTAAGGCCTCAACTGGCCTAAGCGGCTACGCCTTAGGTCTTGGTTACAAGCAAATTATCTCGGGCAGCCTGTACGGCTATGCTGAGTTCAATTATGCCAACTACAGCAACGTCAACGTTCCGTACTCGCAACTGAGCGGCAGTATCAATGCAACTGGCATGGATGTTATGGTCGGTTTGGGCTGGAGATTCTAAGCTCTCAAGTTAACGCTCGGTAAGGTTTGTAAAAAACGAGTTGGCGTGAAGTACGATTAAAAAACTGCCGCGAATCCTTCGACTCGCGGCAGTTTTTTATCTCGCAGCAACAAATTTAGCAGCGCTCAAAAATCCCTGCAGCACCCATTCCCGTGCCCACGCACATCGTCACCATCGCATATTTCAGATTGCGACGGTGCAAGGCGTGAATCGCCGTCGCACTGCGAATTGCGCCGGTGGCCCCCAACGGATGTCCAAGTGCAATCGCGCCACCCAGAGGGTTTACTTTCGCGGGATCAAGCTGCAAATCTTGAATCACTGCCAGGGATTGCGCAGCAAAGGCTTCGTTCAGTTCAATCCAGTCCAGATCATCTTGTTTGAGCCCCGCCGAGCGCAGGGCTGCGGGAATCGCCTCTTTGGGACCTATGCCCATGATCTCGGGCGCAACGCCCTTAACAGCAAAGCTCACGAAACGGGCTAAGGGCGTCACGTTAAATTGTTTAAGCGCCTTTTCGCTCATCAAGAGCAACGCGCCCGCACCATCTGAGGTTTGTGAACTATTGCCGGCGGTCACGCTACCCCTTGCTGCAAATACGGTACGCAGTTTGGCCAAGCCCTCAAGCGAGGTATCCGCACGCGGGCCTTCGTCTTGCGTAAACGCTTTCCACGAAACATCCACCGCGCCCTGCTCAAGATTCATTTTGCGTTGCGCGAGCTCAACTGCAAAGATTTCAGCATTAAATTCGCCCGCAGCCTGCGCCGCCAACGCTCTTTGATGCGACAACAGAGCAAAAGCGTCCTGTGCTTCTCGTGTGACTTTCCATTGCTGTGCGACTTTTTCAGCAGTCAAGCCCATGCCATACGCAATACCTATGTTTTCGTCTTTAAACACATTGGGCGATAAAGAAGGCGTATTGCCGCTCATGGGCACCATACTCATCGACTCAACGCCACCCGCGATCATCACGTCGGCCTCGCCCACACGAATGCGATCGGCCGCCATCGCAACAGCGTTCAAACCCGACGAGCAAAAGCGGTTAATCGTCATCCCGCCCACAGAATTTGGCAGACCCGCCAACAACAAGGCAATTCGAGCCACGTTAAAACCTTGTTGGGCTTCTGGCATGGCGCAGCCAACAATCACATCTTCGATCGCTTGAGGATCGAGCCCTGGCACCCGCAACAACAGATCCTTCAGCGT
>CALQNE010000190.1 GCA_943331855.1 Bordetella parapertussis | reverse complement strand
GGAAAGGTACCGCTAGTTATTACGATATAGAAGTCAACGGCCAATCCAATCAAGAGGCAGCTTGGTACTATCCTGAACCCAAATCAGACGCGAGTAACATCGCTGGTTACGTCGCTTTTTGGAAAGGCGTACAAGTCGCTAAATAATGCAACTCGTCAAACAAAGTAGGAGTCAGTATGTATAAGCTCATCGCTTTCGACGCCTACGGGACATTGTTTGATGTGTACTCGATGGGGCAGTTAGCAGAAGAATTGTTTCCAGGTCACGGCCAGGTATTTTCTGTAATGTGGCGCGATCGTCAAATTGATTACACCCGCTTGGTTACGATGAGTGATCCCAGTTCTAACGGCAGCAAGCACTATCTGTCGTTCTGGGAATTAACGATTCGTTCATTGCGTTATGTCTGTAAGCGCATGGGCTTAAATTTGACGCCTGAATACGAGAAACGGTTGATGGACCAGTATGCAAAGCTTACTGGCTTTGAAGATAGCTTGACTGTTCTTAAGGCAATCAAAGAAAAAGGTTTGTTTACCGCGATTTTGTCGAACGGTAGTAGAGAGATGCTCACGACTGTCGTCGATAGCAATGGCTTAACGCCTTACCTCGATAAGGTCGTGACTGTCGAAGAGGTGCGCCTATTTAAAACGGCTCCGCAAGCTTATGCGCTTTTGCTAAAAGAATTTCTTGTCAAAAAAGAAGAAATTCTGTTTGTATCGAGTAACGCCTGGGATGCCTTGGCGGCAAAGTGGTATGGCTTTGATGTATGTTGGGTCAATCGTCTGGGTCACCCCTTTGAAGAGATCGGAGAAAACCCAAACTATGAGGTCGATTCATTGACCAAGGTATTAGAGGTCATTTAATGAAATGCAGCGGGCTCTCACTGAGACCGCTGCGGTGCTGCTCTTGCAAAAAAACTAGTACGAACCCATGAAGTCTTTTTTGCCAATCTCGACGCCATTGTGACGTAGCAAGTTATAGGCGGTTGTGACATGAAAGAAGAATTGCGGCATGCCGTATTTTAAAGCGTAGTCTTCAACGGATAACTTCTTCTCTTTGGGTGTACCAGGACGCAAAACAATTTCTTTGACTGCGCTGTCATTCAATTGCGTCGAGGTAAATCCGTTAATGAGTGCCAGGGTCTTTGAGATGCGCTGCTGTAGTTCAGCAAAGCTTTGCTCAGTGTCTTCGTAGGCTGCGACTTCAACGCCTGCGATACGTGAAGGAACGCTTTTAGCAAAATCACAGGCAATTTGCACCTGGCGAACAAGCGAAAGCATGTCAGGAAACAGACGCGACTGTAATAAGTTGGTGGGGTCGAAGTTGCGTTGTTGCGCATGTGCTTCACCTTTTTTTAGAACATCGCTAAGCGCTAATAACATCTGCTTTAAAACGGGAACTGTAGCGGTATAGAGGGCGGTCGACATGGTATTCCGATGATTAAGATATAGTTGAGAACAAAGACTACGGCTTGGATAATTAGGGGTCTACGGTTGGGCTTATTGTGCAAGCGTACACCACTTTTTACTGGCTGCCAGTGCTTGGGTTCGTGCAGCCTTCCTTAAATAAGTGTCGCTTACAAAGCGGTTATCTCATACACTTTACCGAAAAGGAAGTCGCATAATATGAAAAAAAGACAAACCCTTGCGCTGTTAATGACAGCCGGAATTGCTCCTCAATTGCTCGCCGCTGACCCGAACGCAAGCTACCCGACTAAGCCGGTTCGACTCCTCGTTGGCTACCCACCTGGCGGGGCGGGGGACATTTTTGGTCGCTTGGTCGCGAACTATCTGTCGAATCACATGGGGCAACAGTTTGTTGTTGAAAATCGCCCGGGCGCTGCCGGAACGATCGCTGCGGCGCAGGTCGCGCGTATGCCTGCTGATGGGTATGCCTTGTATCTGGCCTCGGCCGGAGATTTCACCTTGGCACGCAGCACGTTTGGTGCACGACTGCCCTATAACCCTGAGCAAGATTTCACCTTCATCACGTTACTGGTCAAAGTGCCGATGGTGCTTGTGGTGCATCCGTCGGTGCCTGTTACGAACCTGCAGGAATTCATTGCGTATGCCAAGAGTATGCCCAAGCAATTAAATTATGCGTCGTTTGGAAATGGGTCGACCTCGCATCTTTCTGCTGAGGCATTTAATCTAACCAGTGGTATCGAAATGGCGCACGTTGCGTATAAGGGGAGTGGCCCCGCCGTGACGGACTTGCTCGCAGGACGCGTGCAGGTCATGTTTGATACCGTCTTAAGTGGCTCTCGCTTTACCAAAACAGGGCAGCTCAAGAGTTTAGGTGTTTCAACCCTGAAAAGGGTGCCTCTGCTCTCCGAAACGCCTACGCTGGACGAAAGCGGACTTCCTGGCTATGAAATCGCAACTTGGCTGGGCATCGTGGCCCCTGCGGGCTTACCGGCTTCGATTACTCAAGTACTCGCCACTCAGTTGGATGCCTTCACAAAAGATCCAGAGATTCGAAAGCAGCTAGACGCACTTGGCTTGCTTGTCGATGGCTCTGGGCCCAAGGCATTCCCTACCTTTATTCAGCAGGAGTCGGCTCGGATGGATAAGCTCATTAAAGACGCTGGTATCAAGTTTGAGTGATTGTTAGTGACGGTTGCCCAGTCAACGGGCATCCTACCCTAACTCAAATGAAATCCTTTATAGCCTTCGCGTACGACCTCGTCACAGACCTGGCGATACTGCGCGAATCCGCCTGCATAGGGCATAAAGACTTGTGGCTTACCTGGTACGTTTGCACCTAGGTACCACGAGTGCTTCACTTTGGGCAGCAAGGTCTCATTGGCAACGCGGTCAACTTCTACCTGCCAGGCATCGCTAGCCGCTTCATTTGTTTCGACACACTTCAAACCGTTATCCCTCATGTTTCGGATACAGGCGGTGATCCACTCGACATGCTGTTCGATCGCCGGAGGCATGTTACACAGAACGGAGGGACTGCCTGGCCCAGTAATCATAAACAGATTTGGAAAGCCGGGAATCTGCAAGCCTAAGTTGGTGCGTGGTCCGGCGCTCCAATATTCTTTTAGTGAACGCTGATTGCGGCCCACAATATCAAGCTTCATCAACGAACCTGTAAGCGCATCAAAACCTGTCGCGAAAACGATAATATCGAATTCGTATTCTCGCTCTTTAGTTTTAATTCCTTTAGCAGTAATTTTTTCAATTGGAGCCGAGCGTAAGTCTACTAAGCTGACGTTTTTACGGTTGTAAGTTTCAAAGTAGTTTGCATCGACAGGTGGGCGTTTAGCTGCGAACGGGTGATCGATATCTGAGAGTAATTCGCTTACGTTAGGATCGTTGACAATGCTGCGAATTTTTCCACGAATAAAGTCGGCTGCCGTCTTGTTGGCAGCCTCGTCTGTCAGTAAATCTCGGTATGCTGCACGAAGCTGAAAACCGCCCATTTCCCATTTTTCTTCGTAGGTTTTATTCCTAATATCAGCTGGAGTTTCGATGGCCGAGCGATCTTCAATATAGAACGCATGACCATTCGTGTTTGATGTCATTATCTTATAGATATCCGCAGCATGTTCTTTTGCGTAGATCTTAAATTCAGCGCTCAAAGGATGGTGACGTGCTGGCAGACTGTAGTTGGCCGTGCGCTGAAATACAGTTAGATGTTCTGCTTGTTCTGCAATGACGGGAATAGCCTGGATGCCAGTGGATCCCGTGCCAATAATGCCGACAGTTTTATTCTTGAAATCCACGCCTTCGGGTGGCCACTCGCCCGTGTGGTACCACTTGCCCTTAAAGTCAGCTAGACCTTCGATGTTGGGCACATTAGCGGTAGATAGACAACCAACGGCTGTAATCAAAAACTGAGCGCTAAACTGTTCACCCGTATCGGTTTTGACGAGCCAACGGCTAGTCGCTGTATCAAAATGTGCTTGCGTCATTGTCGTGTTGAATTTGATGTCTGGGCGCAGATGAAGCTTGTTAGCAACAAAATTTAGGTAGCGTAAGAGTTCGGGTTGTTGGGGAAAGCGCTCAGACCAATCCCACTCTTGTACGAGTTCTTCAGAGAAGTAGAACATGTATGAATGACTCTCAGAGTCGCACCTCGCACCGGGGTAGCGGTTCCAGAACCAGGTGCCACCTACGCCTGAGGCACGTTCGATGACTTTGGCTGTCATGCCGAGCTTGTCGCGCAGGCTGTGTAATTGGTACATGCCTGAAAAGCCGGCGCCAATAATAATCGCGTCAATGACTTGAGTAGATGCTTTGCTGTTCATACATTGTCTCTGTTGATTTTGTGAGAGCAATGAAAATATCACAAGACCGAGGCAACGCACTTTCTCTTTTGACTTACGCGAGGTTCTGTTGATCTATATCAAATTTCTTGCGTAAAAAATTTCGCATTCAAATATGGGGTACTGATGTTTGATCGGTATTTTGTAATCTGATTATGACTCGATCCGACATCAACGCCGCCACGATCCTTCAGGTAATTCATGGTTTCTTTCAGCGACAGCTAACTGTTTGATCAGGCCGGCGCAATCCAGTGGAATGCAATAAGCAGGTTTGGCTCGTTCAAAGCGCCAGCTCTCAGATAGCTTGCCTGCATCTACGACATCAAAGCCAAATTGCTGATGCAGATGCGTGACAATAGCTTTTGCCTCTGCGTCGTTTCCCGCAATAGGCAAAGCACGGCGACCCGAAAATCCAGGTAACTGCACATCAACATCGAGATCTTTTGCAAGAATTGCATTAAATGCTTTCACGATTCTTGCGCCCGAAAGATGCTCTGCCACCATCTCGCTTGTCGTGGTGAGTCGCTCTTCAAGTGCTGCAATAGTGCCATCGCGATTTGGATAGTAGTTACAAGTATCAATGACAACTTTTCCGGAAAGAGGCGCGACGGGTGCGGCTCGGTAGCTGTGAAACGGAACCGTGAGTACAACAACATCCCCAAAGATTGCAGCTTCTTGCGCTGTGCCAGCCAGACAGCCAATTTCGGCGATTGTCGTAGCCAGGGTATCCGGCCCTCTGGAGTTACTCAGCATCACTGTGTGGCCGTTTTTAACGCAAAGCAGGGCGAGTGCCTGACCAATAAATCCTGCACCAATCATTCCAATTTTCATTTTTTTTGGATATCTCGCAAATCAGGTTTTAATCAAACATGTCTGGTTGTGTCTGGATTAATTCGCTCCAGATTGTTTGAAAATGCAACCAGCCAATGTATTCGCTACCCACGTGTTCACGGCTGTAAAGGGCTTTATCGTGTGGCACCATCATGGGCTTGAGCCCCGTCGCTTCGATGAGCAATTGTTGCTGACAGCAGCGCTCAAGCGCAATGAACCAAAAGGCGGCGGCTTCGATGCTATGCCGGCTGGCCGTGAGCAGGCCATGATTGCGGTGAATGGCGGCTTTGACGCCTTTGAAATATTCGGCAACGCCCGTACCTGCCTTGGCTTCAACGGCCACTTGGCCCGCTTCGGCGCCAATCACGACGTGGTCTTCATAGAAGGCCGCAGCATCCTGACTGATCGGATCGAGTTTTTTACCCAGTGAGGCAAAGGCTGTGCCATACGTCGTGTGTGCGTGACACATCGCGACGATATCGGGGTGCATTTCGTGCACTGCACCATGCAAAACAAAGCCGGCCTGATTAATGGCGTAATCGCCTTCGACTACGGTGCCATGGTGATCAGCAAGAATCAGGTTTGACACTTTGACCTGCGAAAAATGCACGGCCATTGGATTGGTCCAGTACAAATGAGGATGTTCAGGATCGCGAATCGTTAAGTGCCCGGCAAAGCCATAATCAAAGCCCTGAAGCGCAAAAGCGCGACAGGCTCCGACGAGTCTTTCTTTAAGGTGCTGACGCTCTTGCGCAAACGATGCGAAGGTTGGTTTTTGAGGAAAAATCAACCCTTTTTGTGAGGGTTGGTAAATCGACTCTCGGTCGCCAAGGTCTAACTTGGGGCTTTTATCCAGCGTTTGAGGCATGCAACACTCCTATCCTACGGTTCAAGTCGTTTGACGCGATCAAAAGTTTACTGCAGCTTTAGTTGTACATTCTAGGTTAACCCAATGTTATTTTTTGCGAGCGTGCGCATGAAAAAGACCTCTATGCTGCTGTCCTGGATTGCAAGCCTGACTTGTCTGTTGGCGGGCCATGTGTTCGCAGCCTATCCAGATAAGCCAATTCGCTTAATTGTGGGATCTGCCCCCGGTGGCGCCCCTGATGTACTGATGCGCACGCTTGGCGCCCAGATGTCTAAACAAATGGGTGTGCCGATTGTGATTGAAAACAAGCCGGGTGCATCCTATGTGATCTCGACTATGGATCTTGTTCGCTCGGCACCGGATGGCTATACGCTTGCTTATGGAAATGTGGTGTCTCTGGCAACCAATATTTCGTTGTTGAGCAAGGTTCCGTATAGCGTTGAAAAAGACCTGACCTTGATTGCAAATGCCTTGCGCGTAGTGAATTTAATGGTGGTCAATAATGATTTGCCAGTGAACTCTGTTCAAGAGTTAATCGCCTATGCCCAAAAAAATCCAGGCAAAGTGGTCTTTGGTTCAGACGGAAACGGCACGACCTCACATCTTGGTATGGAATACTTTCGGAGCCTGGCGCAGATCGATCTTTTACATGTGCCATATAAATCAGCGCCGGCGATGTTGACGGATTTGATGGGTGGGTCTGTGCATGTTGCCTTGAGTAATACACCGGTTTCAGGGCCGCACGTACAGAGCGGACGGATGCGTGGCATCGGCATCACCGACAATAAACGTTCAGCAACGTTTCC
>CALQNE010000189.1 GCA_943331855.1 Bordetella parapertussis | reverse complement strand
ACACCACGATCACCCGACAGCCTCCAACCAAAATCGAGCTTACCTGAAGGAACATGTGCGGCCACTTGGCGCTCACTGGGCCAAGGACGCGAGAGAGGCCCCACACACCCTGTAAGTATTAACAATGACAACAATAACCAGCAGCCCTTACCCGAATTCATGATCCATTCACTTGCGCGCATTGAACGAGCCATGATGTTGGACCTTGCACAGCCTACTCACAATTGTGTGACACACGCATAGACTAAAAAAACGCGCAAAAAAAAGGCCTCACTTCAGTGAGGCCTTTTTAAAATGACTAACGTTATTTTCTGCGCGCGGCTGGAGCGGATTTAGCCAGGGCCGGATCCATCATCAGAGGCCGAGATTCATCTAAGGCAACAGTAAGCGCCGCAACAGGTGGCACATCACCAGATAAAGCGGCATCAAACTGCCGACTTAAAATTGGCTCGACGCTATGGTAGTTGCGGGCGCGAAAGCCTCGGCTGTTTTTATCATTGACTTGACGCATCGAATCAACAAGCAAACGAATGCCCGGCACTTTGTCGTACAGCGAGACATCAGCTGCACGGAACGCTGCGTCGGTTAACGGCAAATAGCCGGTGCGCTGATGCCAGTTTGCTGCGATCACGGGCTTAGACAAATACGCCAAAAATGCCGAGGTGGCTTTTTCGGATTCTTTTGTGTGGCCCGACACGGCCCAAAGCGCACCGCCACTCACAAAGGGCGCACCCGCTTTAGGGCTAACTTGATCATAAAACGGCATTGGAGCCATCCCAAACTTCAACCCACGCGCATCAAGCATTTGCCCTAATGCACCCGATGTTGTGGTGATCACAGCACATTTATTTTTAGCAAACATAGCGTCTGCTTCAAGGCCGTTACTATTTTGCGTGAGCAATTCAGAACGCTTCCAGCTCACCATAATCGACATGTGGCGCATGAACACCGCATCACCCAGGTTCAACTCTGGCTGCTGTTTGGCAACATCCAGACCATTACCAGGTGTCACAAACAGGGCGTTATTAATGGGCGCTAAATTTTCAAGATGCGTATTGACTTGCTGACTAATCCCAAAAGGACAGTCGTAATAAGCCTTGTCGCGTAGTGCCAGCAAATGATTTTGCAGTTCAGGCCAAGTACGCGCGGGCTTCGTGGGATCAAGTCCTGCTTTTGTATAACCATCTAGGTTGTACAGCATCACTGGGATTTCAGCCATGAACGGAAACGCCAGCAAACGACCTTTGGGATCGCGCATGTAGCCGGTAGTTTGGGATAAAAACCAGTTTAAATCTGCGATCGGATGACGCTGAAGCAGCTCATAGAGTGGAATAATATTTTTATGCTGGGCAATCAACTCAGGCGAGCGATTATCTTCGATTTGCACCAGACTCGGCTTACCAGCCCCTGGCGAGGCCATGGCGGCTGTGGCCTGAGCACGTAACGCGGCCTGATGATCAAAGGCTTTAAGAACAACCTTCGTCTCAGATTGCTCATTATTAAATTGCTTTGCAATTTTTTCAAACTCGGACTTATTTACCGAGCTTAGCGTATGCCAAACCTGCACCTCGATTGGCTGGGCATTGACCAAGCCCGCGATAGAACAGCTAATACCTAAACACATTGCAAATCGTATTGAGAAAGTCACGCTGTCGATTCCGTTAAAAAGATCAAACTTAAGTTGAACAACCTAAACTGTCGCCAAACGCAGCAGTCACAAATTCAAACTCATTTTACCGCTGCAATATCAGCCTCAGAGGTAAACGAATCTGCGAAAAACGCATCTTCGGACAAATGACACTGCGCGATAAACTCGCGTCGCGCTGAATCCACCACAATTGGTGCGCCACATGCATAGACTTGATGACCGCTTAGATCTGCAAAATCTTGCATCACGGCACGATGCACAAAACCGGTTCGTCCACCCCAATCGTCTTCGGGCAAGGCATCAGAAATCACCGGAATATAGGTGAACGCTGGCACTGTGTTTGCCCACTGCTCGGCCAGCGCATTCATGTACAAATCAGCAGGACGTCGCCCCCCCCAATAAAGGGTAATTGGCCGCCGGATTTCTTGATGAATCATATGCTCAACAATCGCCTTAATCGGGGCAAAACCTGTGCCGCTAGCGACCATCACAATAGGCAACTGACTATCTTCGCGCAAAAAGAACGAACCAAAAGGCCCTTCAAGACGTAAGATTTCGCGCTCTTTCATCGCCGTGGCGCCCGCACCGAACACATGATCTGTAAACAGACCGCCGCTGAGGTGCCGAATATGCAATTCAAGCGCAGCCGCCGCGTGGGGCGCATTTGCCATTGAATAGCTGCGGCGCTTGCCATCTTTTAAAATTACCTCGATATACTGGCCGGCATAAAAACGAAAGGTTTCAGTGGCGGGCAACTGTAAGGTCAGTAAGGCGACGTCAGCGGTGGGTCGTTGAATCGTGGTTACGCGCGACGGGATTTTACGGATCTGAATATCCGACGCTAACCGTAGCTCACGCGATTCGATCACAAGATCAGACGTCGCACGGGCCTGGCATAACAACGTGAAGCCGGCCTCGATTTCGTCTGCACTTAAAATCTGAGCGGGACTTGAGCCTGCCTCGACCGAACCCGACAAGACTTTAGCTTTACACGTTGAGCAGGCGCCGCTGCGGCAACTGTAGGGCAACACAATCCCTGCGGCGAGCGCAGCATCAAGCACACTTTTATCCGCCTCAGCCACAAATTGATGTTGACTGGGTTGGATCGTAATTTGAAACGACATAATCGCTTTAACCTAAAAATGATTCAAGAAACACAGCAAAACGAGATTCTACTTTTAAAGGACGGGTGAAAGTACGGGGTCTTTGGACCTAACGGCCAGCAATTTTCCTTTGCGAGCGCGTTTTGACAAATAAGACGCGAGTTCAACACCAGAAAGTACGTCTTGCACCTGTTTATTACGGTAGGTGCCCGTGACACGCAACCCCGCCTTGGAAACAGGTACCGTTTGTGCCAACGTGTCTGGTGGATCAATCCCCATCAAAATCGTCCCTCGCCCGCCGGAGGCCAGTGCCTTGATCTCAACGGCATCGATCAACAACATCCGGCCACGACTCGACAAAAAGGCGACCCGCGTGGCCTGATTAAACATGGGCACTGGGCGCAGCAAGCCATCTTTAGGCTCGAGTGTGACAAACTGTTTTCCGGCACGCTGTCGGCTGGTCATATCTGAGACTTTGGCCACAAAACCAAACCCGAGTCGGGTGGTCAAAAGCCAGGCTGAATCCGCTTGCGCTGCGATCATATGCTCGATACGCGAACCCGCATCAAGATCAATCATTGAAGTCACTGGCGCACCATCACCGCGCGCCGACGGCAAGCTAGCCACAGCGACTGAATACACGCGACCGTTATCACCGAAGGCGATCAAGGTATCGGTACTTCGGCATTCGAAGACACCGTAACAATCGTCGCTTGCCTTAAACGTAAATTGAGCAACCTCATGACCATGCCCCTGTCGCGCACGCAGCCAACCCTGTTGCGACACGATGACTGTGACAGGTTCGTCAATGATCTTGACCTCAAGAACCGCCCGTTCTGCCGTTTTAATGAGCGTGCGACGTTCGTCACCGTAGGTTTTTATATCCGCTTCGATTTCTCGGACAATGGTGCGTTTAAGTGCGGTGGGTTGATCAATTAACTCTTTTAACTTTCCTTGCTCTGTTTTTTTATCGGCCAGCTCTTGCTCAATTTTGAAACCCTCAAGACGGGCCAGCTGACGCAAACGCATATCCAAGATATCGTCTGCCTGACGCTCGCTTAAAGCAAAGCGGGTCATCAAGGCGGGGCGAGGTTCGTCAGACTCGCGAATCGTCTGAATCACCTCATCGACATTCAAATAGACCAGCATGCGACCTTCGAGCACGTGGATGCGATCGGTTACCTTGTCATAGCGATATTGTGTGCGACGCAAAACCGTGCTGGTACGGAAATCAATCCACTCAAGCAAGGCTTGACGCAAGCCCTTTTGACGCGGACGCTTGTCGGTTCCGATACAAACCAAATTTAAGGAAACACTGGTTTCCATGCTGGTTTGCGCCAGCAATGTATTGACCAGTTCATCACGGTCAATGCGTGACGTTTTCGGTTCAAACACGAGTCGTACGGCTGCATCTTTGCCCGACTCATCGCGCACAGCGTCTAACAAACCCAGCATTTGCGCTTTGGTTTGTTGCTGTTCAGGCGTCAGCGCCTTTTTGCCTGCTTTGACTTTTGGATTGGTGAGGTCTTCAATCTCTTCAAGCACTTTTTGACATGAGGCACCAGGTGGCAGCTCGTGCACCACCAACTGCCACTGGCCACGCGCCATTTCTTCAAACTGCCAACGGGCACGCGCTTTGATCGAGCCACGCCCTGTTTGATAAATCTGAGCAATATCCGCGGCTGCGGTAATGATTTGCCCACCACCTGCGAAATCGGGGCCCGGCACCATCTCAAACAACGCTTCGTCAGATAGATTGGGCTGTTTAATTAAGGCCACGCACGCTGTCGCGATTTCGCGCAAATTATGCGAAGGGATTTCGGTGGCCATTCCGACTGCGATGCCAGACGCCCCGTTCAAGAGCATCACGGGAAGCCGTGCCGGCAACATATCAGGTTCTTGGTGGCTACCGTCGTAGTTGGGCACGAAATCAACCGTTCCCTCATCGAGCTCATCAAGCAATAAACGCGCAAAGGGCGTTAGACGCGCCTCGGTATAGCGCATCGCCGCCGCGTTATCGCCATCGCGTGAACCGAAATTACCCTGACCATCAATCAGTGGATAGCGCAGCGTGAACTGTTGCGCCATCCGCACCAAGGCATCGTACGCAGCCTGATCGCCGTGCGGGTGATACTTACCCAACACATCGCCCACCACACGGGCAGATTTGACGGGTTTCGCACCCGACTGCAAGCCCATCGCCTGCATCGCATACAAGATGCGTCGTTGTACGGGCTTTTGACCATCGCCCACGTCGGGCAAGGCGCGTCCACGCACTACCGACACGGCATAATCTAGGTAAGCCTGTTCGGCATACAAGCCAAGCGTCAATGACTCACTGTCGTCTTTTTGGTCGAACAAACCAGGTTGAGTACCATCCGTCATTTAAATATCAACCTCTGCAAGATTACCCTTGTCTTCAAGCCAAGTACGGCGCGCGCCAGATTCGCTTTTGCCCATGAGCATATCGAACATGGCTGTCGTTGCCTCTGGGGCAAGCGCGCCATAGCCTACCGGAAGCATGCGGCGCGTGTCTGGATTCATGGTGGTTTCCCACAACTGCACTGGGCTCATTTCGCCCAGGCCTTTAAAGCGGCTGATATCCCAAGACCCTTCGCGCACACCTTCTTTACGCAACTTGTCTTGAACAACCTCAAGTTCGCCTGAATCTAAGCAATAGATTTTGCGCGCAGGCCGTTTGCCAAGCGCGGGCACATCGACGCGAAACAAAGGCGGACGCGCCACATACACATGACCCAATTCAACGAGTCGCGGAAAATGTTTATAAAACAGCGTGAGCAACAACACTTGAATATGCGAACCATCAACGTCTGCATCAGACAAAATACAAATGCGGCCGTAACGCAAGCCAGACAAATCGGGGCTGTCTTTGGGGCCGTGCGGATCAACACCAATGGCAACGGCGATGTCGTGAATTTCGTTATTTGCGAACAGACGATCGCGATCGACCTCCCAGGCGTTCAAGACTTTGCCGCGCAACGGCAAAACAGCTTGAAATTCTTTGTCTCGCCCCATTTTGGCAGAGCCACCAGCCGAGTCACCCTCAACCAAAAAGACTTCAGTGCGCGTTGAGTCAGAGGACTCGCAATCGGTCAGTTTGCCGGGCAAGACGGCAACCCCTGAACTTTTACGTTTTTCAACTTTTTGAGCGGACTTGGCCCGCGCTTGTGCCTGCCGGATCGCAAGCTCAGCGAGTTTTTTACCGTACTCAACATTGCTATTGAGCCAAAGATCGAGTGAGGTGCGAACAAAACCGCCCACGAGACGTACGGCATCGCGGCTATTTAGACGTTCTTTAATCTGCCCTTGAAACTGGGGATCGAGCACTTTGGCCGACAACACAAAACTGGCGCGCGCAAATACATCGTCAGGAAGCAGTTTGACGCCCTTTGGCAACAGGCTATGCAGCTCAGCAAACCCTTTTACGGCACTAAAGAGACCCTCGCGCAGGCCTGACTCGTGGGTACCCCCAGCCGGGGTTGGGATCAGATTGACGTAGGACTCACGTACGACATTGCCCTCGTCGGCCCACACTACGACCCATTGCGCACCCTCGCCTTCGGCGAAACTTTCGTGCTCGGCCAAGGCAAATTGCGCCCCCTGAAACATCGGGACGCGCAACTCAAGCCCCTGCAAGGCCTCAGCTAAGTAGCCCGCTAAGCCATCTTCATATTGCCAGGTACGCGTATCGCCAGTTTTTTCATTGATCAGTGTCACCTTGACGCCGGCCATCAAAACCGCCTTGCTGCGCAGCAAGTGCATCAACTCATTGACCGGGATCACCCCAGAATCAAAAAACCCCGTGTCGGGCCAAACCCGCACGCGCGTGCCGGATTTTTTACGATTGAGCTCAGGGGCCAGCACGAGCGGTTCTAGTACATCACCATTTGCAAAAACCATGCGATGGGCCAAGGCCTCGCGCCAAACCACCAATTCAAGCCGCTTGGACAAGGCATTGGTCACCGAGACCCCGACCCCGTGCAGTCCACCCGAAAACGCGTAAGCCCCCCCACCTT
>CALQNE010000188.1 GCA_943331855.1 Bordetella parapertussis | reverse complement strand
GTATTTTGAGAAGCCTCGCACCACGGTTGGATGGAAGGGGCTGATCAATGATCCTGATATGGACAACAGTTGCAACATCAACAAAGGTTTAAAAATTGCGCGTGGGTTGCTGCTTGACATTAATCAACTTGGGCTACCTGCCGGTTGTGAATTTCTTGACATGATTACCCCGCAATACATCGCGGATTTGGTTGCCTGGGGCGCAATCGGTGCCCGTACCACTGAAAGCCAAGTGCATCGTGAGTTAGCTTCGGGTCTATCTTGCCCGGTCGGCTTCAAAAACGGAACAGATGGCAACGTCAAGATTGCGGTTGATGCAATGAAAGCGGCCGCTTCGCCTCATCACTTTTTGTCAGTGACCAAAGGTGGGCATTCTGCGATCGTTTCTACTAGCGGTAACGAGGACTGTCACGTTATTTTGCGTGGTGGCAAGACGCCTAATTATGATGTGGCTAGTGTGCAAGCCGCTTGCGCCGAGATGGCAAAGGCGGGCCTTGCCCAGCGCATTATGGTCGATGCAAGCCATGCCAACAGCAACAAAAAACCCGAAAATCAACCTGCAGTATGCGACGAAGTTGGGTTGCAAATTGCACGAGGCGACGCCCGTATTTTTGGGTTGATGATTGAAAGTAATTTGGTGGCGGGTCGTCAAGACCTGGTTCCCGGTCAACCACTGGTCTATGGCCAAAGCGTGACCGATGGTTGCATTGACTGGCAGAGTTCGGTAGGCGTGCTCGAGCGTTTAGCCGAGTCAGTTAAAGAGCGTCGTCTAAGTTTGCTGACCTCTGGACAATAATCTTTTAAAGTTAGCTTGTGATGAGACCTCTCGTATGAACGCTCCGCATACCGCCCAAACCTTGCGTCGTCCTTTACCCGCTGAAATGATTGCGGCGCTCAAAGGTCAGTTCGCCGAACGCTTTTCAATGGCCAATGCGGTGCGCGAGCATCATGGCAAAGACGAATCGCCGTTTCCGACGATGTTGCCTGATGGGGTGGTCTTTGCTGAAAACACCGATGAAGTCGTTGCGGTGGTTAAGCTTTGTAGCCAGTACAAAATCCCGTTAATTCCTTTCGGTGTCGGGTCGTCTCTTGAAGGTCATATTCTGGCGATTCAGGGTGGAATTAGTCTTGACTTGACCGCGATGAATAAGATTGTCTCGATCAATGCTGAGGATCAAACTGTGACCGTTCAGCCCGGCGTCACACGAAAGCAATTAAACGAGCAAATTCGTGACACAGGTTTATTTTTCCCGATTGATCCGGGTGCAGATGCGTCAATAGGTGGGATGTCTGCGACACGCGCCTCAGGTACCAACGCAGTGCGTTACGGCACGATGCGAGAAAACGTTGTGTCATTAACTGTGGTTACCGCAGATGCAAAAGTGATTCGCACAGCGCGTCGTGCGCGCAAGTCTTCAGCGGGTTACGACTTGACGCGTATTTTTGTTGGAAGCGAAGGCACCTTAGGTGTCATCACCGAGATCACCGTCAAAATTTATCCGCAACCCGAGGCCGTATCGGCTGCTGTCTGTAATTTTCCAACGGTGCATGAAGCGGTTCAGTGCGTGATTCAGACAATACAGATGGGTATCCCTATTGCGCGTGTTGAACTGATGGACGCTGCAGCTGTGATGGCGGGCAATCGCTACAGCAAACTGACGCTGCGTGAGACCCCTTTGTTGCTGTTTGAATTTCACGGTTCAGAGGCCAGCGTCAAAGAGCAGGCCCAAACGGTGCAAGAACTGGCCAAAGATTGTGGTGGGATGGATTTTGAATGGGCCGAGCATCCCGAAGACCGCAATCGGCTTTGGACGGCACGGCATAACGCCTATTTTGCAGGCCTGCAGTTGCGCCCAGGCTGCAAGTCGAATACGACAGATGTATGTGTGCCTCTGTCGCGCTTGGCCGAGAGCATCGATTTAGCGACAAAAGAATTAGCCAAAGCAAGTTTTCCGAGCACGATCGTGGGTCACGTGGGTGATGGCAATTTTCATGTATTGATGTTGCTTGATCCAAATAGCCAAGCCGAGTGGGATGAATCTGAACGGATTAATCACGCGTTAGTGACGCAAGCGATTCAGGCCGATGGAACTTGCACAGGCGAGCATGGCATTGGTCTGCACAAGATGCAGTTTATGGCTGATGAACATGGCGAAGATGCGCTAGATTTGATGCGGGCCTTAAAGACGGCCTTTGATCCGCATAACATCATGAATCCCGGCAAAATGCTTGAACCCAAAAATTATCGACACGCGGGCACCTAAAAATGAATGCCGTGACAGAACAAGTATTGCTCAAGGCGACGGGATCCGAGTCGGCTGAGGTCGTTGAGGCACTGCTGGCAGTGTTGCCCGCACACTGTGTGCTCAGTCGCCGCGAAGACACCCGCCCCTACGAGTGCGACGGCTTATCGTTATATCGCTCGGTTCCGATGGTGGTGGTATTACCCGAAACCGAAGCGCAAGTGCAGGCGGTGCTGATTGTATGCAAGCGGTTAAATGTTCCGGTTGTGGCGCGCGGTGCGGGCACAGGCTTGTCGGGTGGCGCCATGCCACACGCACAAGGCGTGTTGCTTGGGCTGGCAAAATTCAATCGTATTAAACATATTGATCGTGAGGCAGCTATTGCCGTGGTTGAGCCTGGTGTGCGCAACTTGGCAGTCTCAGAGGCGGTGAGCCCCTTTGGTTTGTATTACGCCCCCGATCCTTCAAGTCAGATTGCCTGCTCAATCGGCGGTAACGTTGCCGAGAACTCAGGCGGCGTGCATTGTTTGAAGTATGGTTTGACGGTGCACAACGTGTTGAAAGTGCGCATGGTCAGTATGGATGGTGAGATCATTGAACTCGGTTCGCTTGCGCCTGATAGCGCAGGGCCCGAATTGTTATCGGTCTTTGTCGGCTCTGAAGGCATGCTGGGTGTGGTCACTGAAGTTACCTTGCGCTTGACGCCTAAGCCAGCACTGGCCACCGTCATCATGGCAAGCTTTGATGATGTTGAGAAAGCCAGTCAGGCGGTTGCACAAATTATTGCCGCAGGCATTATCCCGGCCGGTCTTGAGATGATGGATCAGCAAGCAACCAAAATGGTAGAGCCCTTTGTTAAAGCAGGTTATGACACCGAGGCTGCAGCGATCTTGTTGTGTGAATCTGATGGCACGGTCGATGAAGTTGCTGATGAAGTGCTGCGGATGCAAGCGGTCTTTGAAAAAGCGGGCGCAATACGTTTGCAAGTGTCGCAAAACGAGGCTGAGCGTCTGCGCTTTTGGGCCGGGCGTAAAAATGCGTTTCCGGCAGCAGGGCGTGTGTCGCCAGATTACTACTGCATGGACGGCACGATTCCACGACGCCATCTTGGCCGTGTGCTCAACGCCATCCAGGATATGGAAAAGCAATTCAACATGCGGTGTGCCAATGTGTTTCATGCCGGCGATGGCAATCTGCATCCGTTGATATTGTTCGATTCAAATTTTCCTGATGAAGTGCAACGCGCTGAAGATTTTGGTGCGGCGATTCTTGAGTTGTGTGTCGAAGTGGGGGGCACCATCACGGGTGAGCACGGCGTCGGCATTGAAAAAATCAATCAAATGTGTGTGCAGTTTTCACGCGAAGAACTCGATACCTTTACAGCAGTCAAGCGTGCTTTTGATCCGGCTGGGCTATTAAATCCAGATAAGGTGATCCCGAGCCTCAGACGTTGCGCTGAGTACGGCAAGATGCATGTACATGGCGGCGCCATTGCGTTTCCTGATATCCCAAGATTCTAGACTGCGATGAATCAAGCCATCGCCCAGTTAAGTGAGCAGGTGTTAGACGCTGCTCAGAAAAAAAATGTCATTCTGATCGAAGGCGGGCGCACGAAAGCCTTCTACGGTAATGCTCCGCAGCTTTCTACTGCGCCTTGCGTTCGCCTGGATATGACAAGCGTGCGCGGCATTGTGAGCTATGAGCCGACCGAGCTCGTTGTGACGGCATTAGCAGGCACACCCCTGCAAGAAGTCATTGATACGCTGGCGGCGGCCAATCAAATGCTCGCCTTTGATCCGCCCGCGTTCGGCGCACAAGCGACGATTGGTGGTTGCGTGGCAGCAGGGCTCGCAGGCCCGGGGCGCTATGCCGGTGGGCCTGTCAAAGATTATGTCTTGGGCACGCATCTTTTAACTTCAAATGGGCAGGTCCAAAAGTTTGGTGGCGAGGTCATGAAAAACGTCGCCGGTTACGACGTCTCGCGCTTGTTGGCCGGCTCGATGGGGATGTTCGGCGTACTCACGCAGATTTCAGTGAAGGTCGCTCCTAAACCTCAAGAAGTTTGCACCTTGCAATGGGAACTCAACGAGGCGCAGGCATTAAAACTGTGCCATAGCTGGCGTGCGCTGCCCCTGCCGGTCTCGGCCACTGCGTGGCAAACACTTGATGGTAGTTCGGGTCGTTTGCGTGTGCGACTGGCCGGTGCAAGTGCCTCAGTGAATTCGGCACGTCAAAAATTGGGTGGTGAGGTTTTGCCTAACGCTCAAGCCGACGCGTATTGGACTGACCTACGCGAGCAGACACAATCATTTTTTGCCACACCGGTTTTATGGCGTTTGGCCTTGGCACCGGGTACGCCTGCACTTGATCTGGGGCCGACCCTGATAGAGTGGGGTGGCGGTCAGCGTTGGGTCGCTGCGGATCTTGATGCGGCAACGGTGCGACGTGTGGCTGCGCAGGCGGGTGGTCATGCGACCTTGTTTCGCGCCTCGACAGCACAAACGATGCTTGAGCAGGGCGGGGTGTTTCACCCACTCGCTTCAGGTGTTTTAGGCGTTGTGAAAAGACTTAAACAAGAATTTGATCCGCAGGGGCTCTTTAACCCTGGCCGCTTAGTGACAGGACTCTGAAGAGAAATCGATGCAAACAAATCTTGCCGACTGGGCCCGTGACTCTGTGATCGGCCAAGAAGCCGACGAAATCTTGCGCCGCTGTGTGCATTGTGGCTTTTGCACGGCAACCTGCCCAACGTATCAAGTGCTCGGTGATGAGCTTGATAGTCCGCGCGGTCGTATTTATCTAATCAAAGAGATGCTCGAGGGCCAAGAACCCACGCAAGCGACACAGCAACACTTAGATCGTTGCCTGACTTGCCGTAACTGCGAAACAACGTGTCCTTCAGGGGTTGAGTATGGGCACTTGATTGATATCGGACGACAGCTGATTGAAGAAAAGGTACCGCGACCTTGGTCGCAACGCCTGCAGCGTACCCTGTTGCGCAAAGGCTTAACGTCTAGCTTGTTTGCGCCGGCTTACCGAATGGGGCAGGCCTTAAGGGCCTTTTTGCCCAGCGTTTTACAGAAAAAAATTATTGAAGCGCGTGATACTGGCGCGCGTCCTGATACGACGCATCATGTCAGGCAGATTTTGTTACTGACGGGCTGCGTGCAACCTACGATGATGCCTACTATTGATGCTGCCACGATCCGAGTGCTTGATCGCTTGGGGATTGGTACTCAAGTGGCGCAGGGTGCGGGTTGCTGTGGCGCGTTGAATTTTCATTTAGATGATCAAGAGACTGCGCGTGCACAGATGCGCTTAAATATCGACGCCTGGTTGCCGCTGATTGATTCAGGCAAGATTGATGCAATTGTGATGAACGCGTCGGGTTGCGGCGCGATGGTGGTTGAGTATGCACACCATCTGCGACATGATGCCGTGTATGCCGCAAAAGCTGAAAAAGTTGTTGCACTCGTGCGCGATATCGCTGAAGTGGTGGCGCCGCATGCCGAGGCCCTGGCCGCACAGCTCGATGCGACACGCTTGCCTAAGCGTCCCGTGTTTCACCCACCTTGCACATTGCAACATTGGCAAGGTCTGCGACCGCTCAGTGAAAATTTACTCGCCAAACTTGGCTTAAGCTTGCAGCCCTTTACTGAAAGTCATTTGTGCTGCGGCTCTGCCGGCGCTTATTCAGTATTGCAACCTGAAATCTCAACGTCGCTGCGCGATCGTAAGCTGGCGCAACTGGTCGCGAGTGCGCCCGATATGATGCTGTCTTCAAATATTGGTTGCATTGGACATTTACAAAGTGGCACCGAGGTACCGGTGCGTCACTGGATTGAGGTGGTCGATCTAGCGCTTCAGTAATTAAGGATTATTTATGTCACAACAACAAAAAGATATTCAGACATTGCTTGATCGTGCGGCGATACATGATGTCATCGCCCGCTACTATCAGGGGCTTGATCAAAGTAATCCTGAGCAGGTACGTGCGTGTTTTACCGAGGATGTGCGTACCAAGTTTGATGACCGACCCGCGACTCAAGGGATCGAAGAACTGATGGCTTCGTTTTTAGCTTTCAAGAAGCACAAATCAGGCGAATGGAAAATCACGACCCATTTCATGGGCAACTTGAATTTCAATATGCTTGAAGGCGACGTGGCCGAGACTGAAACCAACGCTGTTGCTTTTGTGGTGTTGCCCGCGAGCTCACCGGTTGCCAAAGACCAGGTCGCCATGCGCAGCCTGCGTTATCTGGATCGCTTGCGCCGCACGCCCCAAGGTTGGCGCATCTGCGAACGCCAGCACACACTGGATTGGAGCTGCCATGTCTCAACCTCTTCTTCGGTTTCAATCGGCGAGCGGCTGCTGCAGCGTTCTGCCTTTTGAGTGCGCTTAAAGAGTTGCTTTAGCCTAAATTCACGACCTCTCAATTTTGTCAGTCTTTGAAACTGACGGATAAAAACTGTTGTATTTATTGCTTTTCAAGCGGGAGGATGATATTAAACTTAGTTGAAATACACTAGAATTTTTGTAAGTAAATATCTACTAAGTATTTTAATTTGTTTGCGTTACTCTTTAGATGTTGGCAGCATCTGGGCAAAGAACCAAGAATCAAAGCGCTCAGGTGTTGGTATCAACAGTTGTCT
>CALQNE010000187.1 GCA_943331855.1 Bordetella parapertussis | reverse complement strand
TCTTGATGGCTTCAGCGACGCGGGCGACAGGCACACTGCCCTCATCAGCCAGCGCGCGCAGAGTTGCCAGCACGACATAGTGGCGATCCACCTCAAAGTGCTCACGCAACTTTGAACGAAAATCTGAGCGACCAAAACCGTCGGTACCTAAAACTTTATAGGCACGTGACTTGGGCATAAACGGTCGAATTTGATCCGCGAACAATTTCATGTAGTCGGTCGAAGCAATAATAGGCCCTTCGGTTTGCTCAAGCAGTTTCGTCACAAAAGGCACCTGCACTTTGCCCGTCGGGTGAAGCATGTTGTGGCGTTCGCAATCTAACCCATCGCGACGTAACTCAGTGAAGCTAGTCACGCTAAAGATATCGGCTGAAACGCCCCAATCTTTTTCAAGCAACTCGGCACCCGCCATCACTTCACGCAAAATCGTACCTGAACCCAACAATTGGGCGCGCACTTTATGCTTGCCACCCTTTTTCAAACGATACATACCGCGAATAATGCCAGCCTCATCACCTTTTGTGAGCCCTGGTTGCGCGTAGTTTTCATTCATCAATGTCAAGTAGTAGTACACATTTTCTTGGTCTTCGATCATGCGCTTCATGCCGTGCTGAATAATGACCGCTACTTCATGCGCAAAGGTCGGATCGTACGAAACACAATTTGGAATCGTCGATGAAAAAATATGACTATGACCGTCTTCGTGTTGCAAGCCTTCGCCATTCAGCGTGGTACGGCCCGCGGTACCGCCCAGCAAGAAGCCGCGCGCTTGCATATCGCCAGCAGCCCACGCCAAGTCGCCGATCCGCTGAAAACCAAACATAGAGTAATAAATATAGAACGGCACCATGATACGGTTGTTCGTTGAATACGACGTTGCCGCCGCAATCCAGGAACTAAACGCACCAGCTTCGTTAATACCCTCTTGCAGTAACTGACCATCGGCCGCTTCGCGGTAATACATCACCTGGTCTTTATCGACGGGCACATATTTTTGCCCCTCGGGGGCGTAAATACCAATCTGCCTGAACAAGCCTTCCATACCAAACGTACGAGATTCGTCAGCCAAAATTGGCACGACTCGAGGGCCGATATCTTTATCACGCAACACTTGATTCAACACACGAACAAACGCCTGGGTTGTCGAAATCTCACGCCCCTCAACGGTTGGCTCAAGCACAGGGCGAAGCACCTCAAGCGCCGGCGCCTTGAGCTGCTCATCGGCCCGGGTGCGGCGTTTTGGCAAATAGCCGCCAAGCGCTTTACGCCGCTCGTGTAGATAAAGCGTTTCGGGCGAATCTTCAGCGGGCCTGTAGTAAGGCAACTCTTCAAGCTTGCTATCCGGAACCGGAATGTTGTAGCGATCACGAAACTCGCGAATGGTATCAATATCTAATTTCTTTTGCTGATGCGATGGGTTTTTAGCCTGAGCAATGTGGCCCAAGCCATAACCTTTAATCGTCTTGGCCAAAATCACGGTAGGTTGACCTGTATGCGCCGAGGCTGATGCAAACGCTGCATACACCTTATGGGGATCATGCCCGCCACGATTCAAGCGCCAGACATCTTCATCGCTCATGCGAGAAACCATCTCAAGCAACTTAGGATGTTTACCAAAAAAGTGATCGCGAACGAATTTTCCATCGTTGGCTTTGTAAGCCTGATATTCACCATCGACGGTTTCTTCCATAATCTTACGCAAGATGCCTTCTTTGTCACTTGCGAGCAATGGATCCCAGTAACCACCCCAAATCATTTTGATGACGTTCCAGCCACTGCCTCGAAAATCGCCCTCAAGTTCTTGAATAATTTTTCCGTTACCACGAACCGGCCCATCTAAGCGTTGCAGATTGCAATTGATCACGAAGATCAAATTGTCTAGTTTTTCACGCGCAGCTAGGCTAATTGCACCAAGTGATTCGGGCTCATCCATCTCACCGTCCCCGCAAAAAACCCAAACTTTGCGTTGACTGGTATCGGCGATTCCACGAGCATGAAGATATTTTAAAAAGCGCGCCTGGTAGATCGCCATCAAGGGCCCTAAGCCCATCGATACGGTCGGAAACTGCCAAAACTCAGGCATCAATTTTGGATGTGGATACGACGACAGGCCTTTACCGCCAACCTCTTGGCGAAAATTATTTAACTGATCTTCAGTTAAGCGACCTTCTAAGTAGGCACGCCCGTACACACCTGGTGATGAGTGCCCTTGAAAATAGACAAGGTCGCCGCCACGCTCAGGCGTATCGGCGTGCCAAAAATGATTTTGTCCGCAACCAATCATGGTGGCTAGCGACGCAAACGAGGCGATATGACCACCGAGGTCTCCACCATCAGGCGGATTATGTTTGTTGGCTCTCACCACCATCGCCATCGCGTTCCAGCGAATGTAATGACGAATACGCGCTTCAAGTTCTAGATTGCCAGGGTGCGCAGGCTCGAGCGCAGCAGGGATCGTATTGAGATATGCGGTATTCGGTGAAAACGGAATGTGCGCGCCGGAACGACGCGCTAAATCGGTCAGTCGTTCTAACAAGTAATGCGCGCGCTCTGGACCTTCGCGGTCAAGCACTGCCGATAGAGCGTCCAGCCACTCTTGGGTTTCGAGCAAGTCTTCATCATTTAGTGCATTGAAAGCGGCAGCTTGTGGTGCCATGGCAATCTCCGTGGTGATAGCCCGTTGGATATGGTGAGGCTACCTGTTTTTTGGGTATTTTCCGCATTCTAGGTACTACAAACGAATGCAGCAACAAATATTTCATGTTGCGGTATTGTTTTTCATATTATGAAATATATTGCTTGTTTTGCCGCAACAACAAGGCTGTCAAGCAAAAACTGGGGATAACCCGACTAAAATGTCCATGTTATGGATTTCACGCATGTCCAACCCCTCTAAATCTGTTCTGGCCACCCCTTTTCTTGACCAAGCTCGTCTGCGTCGTCGCAGATGGTATTGGCTCACGCCCATGTTGGTCCTGGTGCTCTACGCCTGCGTCATGGGCGTTTTCTTCTGGCTGCAACGCATCCATGACGGCAGCGTCATGTTCGTCACAATCGATCAAGAGCTACGTCAACACCGATTGATCTGGGTTGTCGTGGCGCTCTCTGTCGTGATCGTGATCGCGCTCTTGATGCTGTGGCGCTACACCCGCTACCGCTCTGAGGCTGAAGCGGCCCTCATTGCAGAAACGGGTTTTAGACGGGCCATGGAAAACTCGATGTCGACGGGCATGCGCGTGATCGACCTTGAGGGTCGCATTGCCTACGTGAACCCCGCCTTCTGCCGCATGATCGGCTGGAACGAGGCCGATCTCATCGGTCGATTGCCGCCGTTTCCCTACTGGGTACCAGGTCGCTACGAGTCGCATCAACAAACGCTAGACAACCTCATGCTCGGTAAATCGCCGAGTTCTGGGATTGAATTAGAAGCGCAACGACGAGATGGTTCGCGGTTTAATGCACGCATGTATGTCTCGCCCCTCCTCGACCCTAAAGGAACGCAGGTCGGGTGGATGACATCAATGACAGACATCACCGAACCCAAGCGCATTCGCGAGGCGCTCACCGCCGCACACGAGCGCTTCATGACAGTGCTTGAAGGTCTGGATGATTCGATTTCAGTGACCGCTGACTCGGAAGAAGGACTCGAATTATTGTTCGCAAACCGCACGTACCGACGTTTTTTTGGTGCACAAACCAGCGGGCATCATGAACTGCTCGCCGGGCGCCGCGGTCGCTATACCGAAGAATCAGTTGAAATCTTTTCAACGACCGTACAACGCTGGTTTGAAGTACAACATCGAATGCTCGCCTGGACCGACGGGCGAAAGGTTCGACTGCAAGTCGCGCGCGACATCACAGAGCGTCGTCAACACGAAGAAGCTTCAAGGGTTCAACAAGAAAAAATTCAGATCACGAGCCGTCTGACTACGATGGGCGAAATGGCTTCGTCCCTGGCGCATGAGCTCAACCAGCCCTTGACCGCCATCACGAACTACAGCATGGGCGTTGTCGCCATGGTCAAAGCAGGTCATACAGACATTGAGACCCTACTGCCGGCACTAGAAAAAACTGCTGCACAAGCACAAAGAGCGGGAAAAATCATCAGCCGTATCCGTGAATTTGTGAAGCGCAGCGAGCCCCGCAGGCAAGCCATTCAAATGCAAGCTGTGATTGATAACGCTGTTGGTTTAGCTGAAATTCACGCGCGCAAGCACCGGGTCGAGATTGCCACGGCTATTCCCGAGAATCTCCCTGATGTACTCGCAGACCCGATTCTGATTGAACAAGTGCTACTCAACCTTCTTAAGAATGGCCTGGAAGCTATGGATCAAAGCGCGGTTGATACACTTTCATTGACCGTCACTGCGCACGACAACCAAATCGAACTGGCCGTGATCGATCGTGGCCATGGTTTGACCGACCCAGAACGCCTGTTTGAACCCTTTTTTAGTACAAAGTCCGAAGGACTAGGAATGGGGCTCAATATTTGTCGCACAATTATCGAATCGCATCACGGTCGCCTTTGGGCCACTAGCAATCCAGAAGGCGGTACTATCTTTCGATTTACACTACCCTGCGTTGACCCTGACGCTATCCCGTTGCAAAATCAGTCCGAGGAGCTCCCCGCATGAACCTTCCACAAATCGCCAGCACCGTGTACATCGTTGATGACGACGAAGCCGTTCGTGATTCATTGCGTTGGCTACTTGAAGCCAACAGCTATCGCGTTCGAGCCTATTCAAGCGCAGAGGCCTTCTTGGCCGAATACGATGAGCAGCAAGCCGGTGTCTTGATTGTTGACGTTCGTATGCCCGGCATGAGTGGACTCGAATTACAAGAACAGTTGATTGCCCGAAAATCTCCGATGCCGATCGTATTTATCACGGGGCATGGCGATATACCAATGGCGATTTCAACGATGAAAAAAGGCGCAGTCGACTTTTTAGAAAAGCCTTTCGATGAAACCGCCTTGCGCGAAATTGTGAGCCGCATGTTTGAGCAAGCGAATCAACGCCTGTCGCAAGCCAAGGCAGTACGCCAACACGAAGCAATGTTGGCCCGTTTAACCACGCGCGAACAACAAGTTCTGGAGCGTATCGTCGCCGGACGCTTGAACAAACAAATTGCCGATGACTTGGGCATTAGTATCAAAACCGTTGAGGCGCACCGCGCCAACATCATGGAAAAACTACAGGTCACCACGGTCGCAGATTTGATGAAAGTCGCCCTAGCCAGACCCGAGGTTGGTGCATGACCGGTCGAATCATTGACGGAGTCGCTTTAGCAGCAAAAATTCGCGAAGAGGTTGCCACACGGGCAACCGCTTTAATTGCCGCAGGAACCAAACCTGGTTTAGCCGTGGTCTTAGTTGGTAGCGACCCTGCTTCGCAAGTTTATGTAAAAAACAAAGTTGCAGCCTGTCAAAAAGCGGGCTTGCACTCAGTACTTGAACAGTATCCTCCAAGCCTGACGCAAGCTGAGTTGCTTGAGCGCGTGCGCGCGCTCAATGCCGACCCGGCTATTCACGGCATCTTGGTGCAACTGCCCTTGCCCGCTCACATCGATGCTCATTTAGTCATCGAAACCATCGCGCCTGAAAAAGATGTTGATGGCTTCCATGTGAGCAATGCCGGATTACTCATGACCGGCAAACCCTTATTTCGTCCTTGCACACCCTACGGAGTCATGAAAATGCTCGAGGCTGAGGGTGTTCAATTGCGCGGTGCGGTCGCCGTTGTGATCGGCGCCAGCAATATCGTTGGCAAACCCATGACGATGCTGCTGCAAAGCGCTGGCGCGACCGTGACCATCTGCAACTCAAAAACCCGAGACCTCGCCTGGCATACCCGCCATGCAGATATCGTTGTCGTTGCCACGGGTAAACCGAAAATGATTGATGGCAGCATGATCAAACCCGGCGCGGTCGTCATTGATGTCGGCATCAATCGCGGCGCCGACGGTAAGCTTTGCGGCGATGTCGATTTTGAAAGTGTCATTAAAGTTGCAAGTGCAGTCACGCCAGTTCCCGGCGGCGTGGGTCCCATGACAATTGCCATGCTATTGGTCAACACGCTAGAGGCTGCAGAACGCGCTCAGCAAAACCGAGCGCACTAAATGAATCCTTTACTTGTTTCAATGGACACGTTGGTCGATTACGCAGCGATCAAACCTGAACATATCGCTCCAGCGATTGAGCAGTTATTACAAACGGCCCGAGCCGCAGTCGATCGGGCAGCTAACCCTGCACTTGAGGCGTCTTGGGATGCCATCATCACGCCGCTTGATGATGCGTCTGAACCTTTATGGCGTACATGGTCGGTCGTGGGGCATTTAAACTCTGTCGTCAACAGCCCTGAATTGCGCGATGTGTATAACGCCATGCTCAGCCAGATCACTGAGTTTTCAACTTGGGTCGGCTTACATCTGGGGCTATACCAGCAGTATCAGCGGCTACACCAGACTCCCGCGTTTAATACTTGGCCACCAGCACGTAAACGTGTGATCGAGCTCGCCTTGCGTGATTTCAAATTAAGTGGAGTTGAATTACAAGGACAAGCACGCACCCGTTATGCAGAAGTGTCTGACCAACAATCTCAGGTATCACAAAAGTTTGCGGATAACGTTTTAGATGCCACTGATGCCTGGTCGCTTGTCATCGACGATATCAAGCGTTTAGATGGCGTACCAGAAGATGTCGTTGCCTCACTAAAAGAGACTGACGCACAGCGCTGGACTTTAAACCTGAAGATGCCCTGCTATTTACCAGTCATGCAGTACGCCCGTGATCGTGACTTGCGGCACATACTCTATAAAGCTTACGCCACGCGAGCCTCAGAACAAGGTGCGCACGAATTTGATAACTCAACCTTGATCGAACAAGCGCTCTCTTTACGTGCAGAAGAATCTACGCTTTTAGGTTTTAAGCATTTTGCCGACTTGCGATTACAAACTCGCATGGCCGATAGTGATCAAGAGGT
>CALQNE010000186.1 GCA_943331855.1 Bordetella parapertussis | reverse complement strand
CATGCAGGCTTGTGCCCACTCTTCGGGTTCAGTATGCGTATGTTGCCCACCCGCCAAGCCTACGATTTCATTGAATCTTGGACTCTCTGTTTGAGGCAAGATTTTTTGAATTTGAGCAAGCTGGGTTGCAATGCGTTGCATGGCCTCTTCGTTGAGTGTTTGCTCATTACTCCCGGCGGGGCGTGTAAAGCTGGCACGTACCTCGATTTTTCCGCGGCCTAGGGTCTTGCTTAAACGATCGCGTATGGGTTGCTCGGCCATGCGCATTTCATCGGGTAAGCGAAATAACACGTCCAGATAACGACTATTCACCGTTTTAATTTCAATGGTCACTGTGCCACATTCGGCGGTGATCTTTCCTTGCCCGAAGGCAGTCATACTTGCAATCATGGTGTGCTCTCAAGTCCAATAGCCGCGCCGTCTGGATTACGTGGATCCGAGGCGCCTAAGAAATAATGATCGTGACGTTGTACGGTTTGCACGCGTCCCATCGCGGGCATGATGCGGGTTTCATGGCCCATTTTTTTTAAGACTGCGATCGTATCCGGACTCACGGTGCTTTCAAGTCGCAAATAGTCAGGCATCCATTGATGGTGCATTCGTGGCATTGAAATCGCTTGCGCGATATTCAATTTAAAGTCGATCACGTGGATCAAGTTTTGTAGCACAGTGGTGATAATACGCGCCCCACCGGGCGAACCAGTTGCGAGTATCGGGATTTTTTTCTCTAACACAATCACTGGTGTCATTGAGCTTAGCGGGCGCTTGCCGGGCTCGATCGCGTTAGCCTCACCGCCGGTGAGACCGAAGGCATTGGCCACGCCAGGCTTAACCGAGAAGTCGTCCATTTCGTTATTTAACAGCACGCCTGTGCCACGGGCCACAATGCCAGAACCAAAGTTGAGATTTAAGGTGTAGGTGCAGCTGACGACATTGCCCGCTGAGTCCATCACTGAAAAATGCGTCGTTTGATCACCCTCGTGGCGCTGGGGCTGGTCTGCTTTAACCATAACACTTGGCGTGGCACGATCGAATTTGATTTTGGCTGAGAGCTGCTCGGCATAGTTCTTTGAAACAAGTCCCTGTTGAGGTACGCGTACAAAGTCGGGATCCCCGAGATGTTCGGAGCGATCCGCATAGGCCAAGCGTGCACTTTCAGCAATTAAATGCATGACCTGAGCGCTGCCAGCGCCATACTGAGCAAGAGGATAACGCTCGAGCAGATTGAGCATCTGAATTAAATGGACACCGCCTGAGCTGGGGGGAGGCATCGAGTAAATGTCAAAACCGCGATAGGTACCGTGCACGGCTTCACGCTTGATCACGCGATAGTCTTGAAGATCTTTTAACGTGAGAGGCTGGCCGTCTAGAGTGAGCTCGGCTACGATTTTTTCTGCAACGGGCCCGTCATAAAAGCCTGCTGCGCCCCGTTGTGCAATTTGAGTAAGCGTCTTCGCAAGATCTTTTTGGACGAGCCGTTCGCCTGCAGCGAAAGTCGTTAACGCGTCAAGAGGGCATTGTGCAAGCGCGCAGGTTTGCGTTGCATCTTTATGTTTAAAAAAAATCTCTCGTGTGCTGGACCAATGACCTAAATGCGTACGGTGTAGTCGAAACTGTTCGGCCAAGACTTCGCTGACGATAAAACCGTTTTCGGCAAGCGCGATTGCCGGGGCAATAATGTCAGCCAGTTCAAGGGCGCCATATTCTTTATGCGCATTGACCAAGCCTGCCACAGAACCCGGCACACCCACAGCGTGTGGACTCTGAATGGATTTTCCGGTGATGACTTTATCGTTTTGATCAAGATACATATCGCGCGTGGCCGAGGCTGGCGCCGTCTCTCGAAAATCCAGTGCGATCGGTTTGCCATGTTTGGCGGTATGCACAAGCATAAAGCCGCCACCGCCTAAGTTACCTGCGTTTGGCAAGACAACGGCAAGTGCGAAGCCCACGCCGACTGCGGCATCAATCGCGTTACCACCTTTTGCAAGAATCTCGACGCCGACCTGCGAGGCAAGCCGTTGTTCGCTTGCAACCATTCCTTTTTTACCCAACACTGGATGAAAGACAGAAAAAGAATTGTCGTAATTTGTGACCGCCACACTTGCCGCAAGTGGGGCAAGATTACTTGCCTGAATTTGTGCAAATGCCGAGCCTGCAAAGAACGCGCACAAGGTAAAACAGCACACAGCCTGCAGGCTGCTGCGTATACTGTAGGCCCAAGGCAGCTGCTGCAGCCCGCGTCGCATCATGCATTACCCTTTAAATCAGTCATTGTGAGAACTTAACGTGTCAAATACTAGCATTAGCCAGCCACGCCCTTCGGGCCGTCTTTTTGATCAGATGCGCACGGTCAACATTCAGCGACAATTCACCCGTTACGCTGAAGGCTCGGTATTAATTGCGATGGGGCATACGCAGGTCTTGTGCACGGCGAGTGTGCTTGAAAAAGTCCCGCCTTTTCTAAAAGGCCAGGGACAGGGTTGGGTCACTGCTGAATATGGCATGTTGCCGCGCTCAACGCACACCCGTTCTGACCGTGAAGCCGCTAAGGGTAAGCAATCTGGGCGCACCCAAGAGATTCAGCGCTTGATAGGGCGCAGTCTGCGTGCGGTCATGGATATGACGGCTTTAGGTGAACGTACGATTCAAATCGATTGCGACGTATTGCAAGCAGACGGTGGCACCCGTTGTGCCAGCATTACCGGAGCCTGGATTGCCGTGGCCGATGCCGTCGCGGGGCTGCTTCAGAAGGGCCTACTAGTCAGTAATCCGCTTAAAGACTCTGTCGCGGCCGTTTCGGTTGGGATGGTCGAGGGTCGAGCCGTGTTAGATCTGGATTATCCAGAAGATTCTGGTTGCGATGCAGATATGAATGTCGTGATGACAGGGGCTGGACGTTATGTTGAAGTGCAGGGCACCGCTGAAGGGCACACCTTTGACCGAGCCGAACTCAACACGTTACTGCAGCTCGCCGAAAAAGGCATCGGCGAGCTCGCACGCTATCAGGCGAGCGCAAGGCTCGCTTAGTGCGTTAGATGGTGCGACCACCGTCTACAGGCAATTCAACTCCGGTTAAAAATGAGGCCTCTTCAGACGCTAGAAATACTGCAGCGTTTGCGATATCGCGGGGCAAACTCATACGCCCCATCGGGATCGTTGCGATAAAACGTGCACGATTTTCTGGGGTGTCGGGCACGCCCATAAAATCGCCTAGCATCGCGGTATCACCGATCACTGGGCAAATTACATTGACGCGAATGTTATCGCCGGCTAATTCAACGGCTAAGGATTTGGTAAGTAAATTGGCAGCACCTTTTGAGGCGTTGTACCAGGTCAGGCCGGGGCGAGGGCGTATCCCTGCTGTTGAGCCTGTATTGATAATGCAGCCTGATTTTTTTAAGCGCATCATGGGCACGACGGCATTAATCATGTGATAAATCGCTTTCACGTTGACGTCGAAGCAGCGATCAAAGGCGGCTTCGTCAACATTTAGAAAAGGCTGATTTTTATGCGTATAGCCCGCGTTGTTCACCACGATATCAACCGTACCAAATTTTTCAACGGCTAGCGCCACTGCGCGATCGATATCCGAGCGTTTAGAGACGTCACAACGAATCGAAACCGCGGCTGCACCGATTTCTGTAGCGATCTTTTGCCCACCCGCTTCGTTTAAATCGGCAATCACAACATTCGCGCCTTCGCGTGCATAGCATCTTGCAATTTCAGCACCAAACCCGCTTGCTCCGCCGGTGACGATGGCAACTTTATTTTTTAAGCGCATGTTCTTGTAACTCCTTTGATGTGTTTAACCCCGCGATCACTCAGGGCTTGCTCAGGATAGCACCCAAGACATTCTGGTTTCGAATACCCCAAACTGTTTGAATGAGCGCCTTGACCTGGGCCTCGGTTGCAGCACCCTCATACATACCGAGACGCATTGCTTTGTATTCGATCTCGTCGCGAGATAACGAATTACCCGGATCACCTTTGGGCTCATCGACACGGCCCGTCAGTGAGCGGCCGTCTGTCGTTTTAACGGTCACCTTGCCAATCCAGCGTTGTGGATAGGCCTGATCCACCTCTTCGTCTAGTTCCATGGTCACGCGATCGCGAAAGTTCGCCACTTCTTCATCTTTCAGGGCCCGATCAAAGCCCGCGAGATCGGCCGAGTTGCGCAGGGCAATTAATGCCAAAACGGTTCCCATTGAAAACTTAGACTGATGGACCGTTTGTGGATCGGTGACGGGGCCCAGAACGTCAATGGCACCCTGGTGCACATGCGTGATCACTGACGCGATGTCTTGCGCCTTTAAGCCATGATGTTTCATGGCTTGTTGTAAAGCATCGGCAGCAGGGTGTGTATGCCGGCAAGAGGCATGAAACTTGAAGGATGTTTCTGGTAAGGCCCAACGTGTGCCTAAGCGATCAACAAGTTTTGCTGGGTCAGCATCTGTAGACATACCCGCTGCCATGCCTTGCACACCCTCAAGAATGCGACGCGCACCGGTAAATCCATCCAGTGCAAGATAGGCTGACGCTAGGCCGTTAGAGGCCGCATGGGCCGTATGCAATTGCTTTGAATCCGCCGCATCGCGCAGAAATTCCCAAAGCCCCGCGGCTTGCGTACCGGCCGAGCCAATCGCGTGCAGCATTTGTTCTGGGTTCAGCTTGAGAAGACGGCCGACGGTAACGGCTGCCGCAACCGTGCCGGCTGTTCCTGTTGTATGAAAAATTTTGTAATGCGAGCGACCTAAAAACTCTCCGACGCGAATGCCAACTTCGTAACCAACCACCGAGGCTGTAATAAAGTCTTTACCCGAAGCACCTATGGCTTGCGCGACTGCAAGTGCCGGCGGAAAAACAACCGCAGCGGGATGAAACACTGAGCCGTTATGGACATCATCTTGCTCGACGACGTGAGCGGCCGCCGCGTTTACCATGGCGGCAAACACGGGAGAGGTACCGCGACGATTGACGAAGTCTTCTGACTTGCCACTGCTCGGCCCCATGCGCTCGACGTACTTTCCCATTGCTTTCACTGCACGCGCACTCGAACCGGCCAAGATCGAGGCCATCGTGTCCAAAAAGAGATCTTCACAGCGCAAACTGACCGACTCCGGAATGTCGCTGTACTGCAGTGTTGAAGCAAACGCGGCGAGGTCGGCACTTGGATGCAAAATAATGGGTGCGGCGGAGGAGCGAACGGCAGTCATATCTATCACCTATTAGAACGAACGAGGAAGGCCGAGTACGTGTTCGGCGACATACGACAAAATCAAATTGGTCGAGATGGGTGCGACTTGGTACAGGCGGGTTTCACGAAATTTACGCTCAACGTCGTATTCACAGGCGAAGCCATACCCACCATGAAACTGCAGGCAGGCATTTGCGGCTTCCCAAGAGGCGTCCGCAGCCAAAAGCTTAGCCATATTGGCCTGAGTGCCGCAAGGCTGGTTGTTATCAAATAACCGACAGGCTTCATAACGCATCAGACTGGCGGCTTCAACGTTGATAAATGAGCGCGCAATCGGAAACTGCACACCTTGGTTTTGTCCAATCGGACGGCCAAAAACGATCCGATCTTTTACGTACTTGGAAATGCGATCGACAAACCAGTAACCATCGCCAATACACTCAGCTGCGATCAGCGCACGTTCAGCATTTAAACCATCCAGAATATATCTAAACCCTTTACCTTCTTCGCCGATCAAGTTCTCGGCCGGTATCTCAAGGTTGTCGAAAAATAATTCATTCGTTTCGTGGTTCACCATGTTCAAAATCGGCCGAACCGTCAAGCCATGGCCAATCGCGTCATGTAGGTTGACGATAAAAATCGACATCCCTTCAGATTTTTTGGTGACCTGTTCAATCGGCGTGGTGCGCGCCAACAAAATCATCAGGTCTGAGTGCTGGACACGCGAAATCCAGACTTTCTGACCATTGATCACGTAGCGATCACCCTTTTTGACCGCGGTCGTTTTAATTTTTGTGGTGTCCGTGCCAGTGGTCGGCTCGGTGACACCCATAGATTGCAGGCGTAATTCACCCGCCGCAATTTTGGGTAGATACTGGTTTTTTTGCTCAGTTGAGCCGTGGCGAAGCAGGGTGCCCATGTTGTAGAGCTGGCCGTGACAGGCCCCCGAGTTTCCGCCACAACGGTTAATTTCTTCCATAATGACTGAGGCTTCAGTCAAGCCTAAGCCAGAGCCACCATATTCTTGGGGGATGAGCGCCGCCATCCACCCTGCTTGCGTCAAGGCGTTGACGAACTCTTCAGGGTAGCCGCGCGCCTCATCCACCTTACGAAAGTATTCGTCTGGAAACTGTTTGCAAAGATCGCGAATCGCATCGCGGATGTCTTGGTATTGATGATCGTGGGTATTCATGTTTGCTTTATCATGGAGGAATGAGACACAGGCGTTACTGTGCCCGAGTGCAGGCCTTTTGACCATTGGCGTTTGATTAACCTCGGCTTTTTGAATGATTAAGGTGTTACAACACGATGGCAAACCATTTTGACCTGACCGATTTGCAGTTAATGGTCAATATTGGCGACGCCAGCAGCCTGACGCGTGGGGCCGAAAAATCCCACCTTTCCTTGCCGGCGGCCAGTAATCGGGTCAAAAACCTTGAAGATCACTTTGGTACGCGTTTATTTCATCGCAATAGTCAGGGTGTTAGCCTGACACCCTCCGGCGAAGCCTTTTTGCGACATGCCCGCCTGGTCCTCAGGCAAATTGACCACCTGCGCGGCGATATCCATGAGTATTCCAGGGGTATTAAGGGGCAGATTCGGATGTTGGCCAACACAACGGCAATGACCGAATTCATGCCGGCCGTGTTAAGTCGCTATTTAGCCTCCCATCCTGATGTGACCGTCGAGCTGCGAGAACGGCTCAGCTACCTTGTCGTCAAGGCGGTCACTGAGGGTTCGGCCGATATTGGGATCGTCGCCGGGCAGCCGGCCGCCTCTGCGCTTGAATTTTTGCCCT
>CALQNE010000185.1 GCA_943331855.1 Bordetella parapertussis | reverse complement strand
GTCCGTCGATCATGCCGAAGTTTTTGTTTGGTTCGTCTCGTCCGCTTTATATGCAGTCAAAGGCCAAGCCCTACTGTGCAGAGTTTATGGCAGCCATTGAGTCGGGCGACTATGAGGCTGCACGGGCGCCGCTGCAGCATATTGTGCGTATCGCCAATCAATTACATAGTAAATTTTTAGCTAAAGGCCAGCACAACGTCGCGTTGACCAAGGCGATTACTGAAATGTTTGGACTGATCGGTGGGGCAGTGCGCCCCCCGTTGTATCGTGCGTCACCCGATGAAGTGCAGATGGCGCGCGGGCTACTTCAGTCTGAGGGTTTATTGTCCTAAGCTGAAGCGCCAGTCTTACTCCGCTTTTACGCCCACTGTTTTGATCAGGTTTCCCCATTTCGCGATTTCGGCCTTTAGAAAAGCATCAGCCTCGGCGGGTGTGTTGCCAACGGTCAAAATGCCTTGATCCTCGAAGCGTTTAATAAGCTCTTCGGATTGCAGCGCTTCTTTGACCGCTAACGACAACTTATTAACGATCGCCATTGGGGTGCCAGCAGGCGCAAAAAACATGACCCAACTTGAGGACTCAAGCTTTGGTCCGCCAGACTCAACAATCGTGGGCACGTCGGGATAGCTGGACAAACGCTTGTCTGAGAAAAATGCCAAGGCTTTAATTTTGCCGGCACGAATGTTTGCACCCACGCCGCTTGGCGCATCGACCAAAATCTGAATGCTGTTTGACATTAAATCTGTCATGGCAGGGGCTGTACCTTTGTAGGGCACATGCACCATTTGTAGGCCTGCTGTGTATTGCAATAGTTCAGACGTTAAGTGTGCGGCGGCCCCAACCCCTGAAGAGCCGAACGACAGCTTGCCAGGGTTGGCCTTGGCATAGGCAATGAGCTCGGCAATTGAGTTGACCGGAAGATCTTTATTGACGGACAGCACCAAAGGGGTAATCGCAACAAGGGAAATTGGAATTAATGACTTGTAAGGGTCAAAGGGGAGTTTTCCTTCATACAGCGTCACATTTGCCGCATGCGCGGTGATCGTCGTCAGCATGGTGTAGCCATCGGGCGCGGCTTTGGCTGCCTGATCGACACCGATAATCGAATTAGCACCGGGCTTGTTTTCGATAATGATTGATTGGCCCAGTATGGTTGCCATCCGAGTCGTCACTAAGCGCGTGACGTTGTCGGTGTATCCGCCTGGGGTATACGGAACAATCCATTTAATCGATTTGGTCGGATAGTCCTGCGCGACGGCTGCGCCCGAAGTCAAGGCCAACAGGCCTGCGAGGACAGCGTATTTTAGGGTTTTCATAGATATTCTCGGTACTCTAGAATGAATTGCCACAAGGTTAACCGCGAAACTTGTTGAATAGAACCTCAAACATACTAGGTAGAACCCTTGTATTAGCGCCATGGCGTTGCGGTCGGTTGAATCTGGCTTTACGATGCCGTTAGATTATTTAAACGAAGAGAAACTAATATGACTGACCGTCGTGAATTTCTATTGTCGAGCGCAGCAATGGCTGCCAGTGCGCTAGCGCCCGGCCTGGCCCAAGCGGCAACATTTCCAGCACGCCCGATCAAATATATTTGTCCCTGGCCAGCAGGAGGATCTTCTGATGTGGTGATGCGATCACTTGCAGAGAGTGTGGGTAAGACCCTGGGTGGGACGGTCATCGTTGAAAACAAACCTGGTGCGGCAGGTGTGTTGGGAGGGGCTGAGCTCGTGAACGCACAACCCGATGGATACACGCTGGCGCAATTGCCTGTTTCGGTGTTTCGTGTGCCACATATGCAAAAAACGACGTTCAACACGTTGAAAGACTTTACGTGGATTATCTGCCTGACTGGCTATACCTTTGGGTTGGTGGTGCCGATTGATTCACCGATCAAATCGATCAAGGATTTGGTTGCGTGGGCAAAGGCCAATCCCAATAAATTTACCTACGGCACGCCAGGTACAGGCTCTAGCCCGCATCTTGCAATTGAAGAATTTGCCCAACGGGCGGGTATTGAACTGTCCCATATTCCCTTTAAGGGCAGTTCACCCAATCTGCAAGCGGTGATGGGTGGCCATACGATGGCCATGAGTGATTCAACCGGGTGGGGACAACTCGTTGACGCTGGAAAATTGCGCTTGCTTGCGACGTACGGTAGCAAGCGCACGACGCGCTGGCCGACTGTAGCCACGCTAAATGAACTCGGTTACGACACCGTATCAGACTCGCCTTATGGCGTGTGCGGTCCTAAAAATATGGATCCCGCAATCGTAAAGATCTTGCACGATGCATTTAAAAAGACCTTGACTGATCCCTCGGTTCTTTCGGTCTTCGCTCAGTTTGATCAACCCATTATTGAAATGAACACAGAGCAATACACCAAGTATGCGAACGAAACCTTTGTCGCTGAACGCAAGACGATTGAGCGTCTAGGCTTGTTAAACAAAGATTAAGTGTTGAGCTGCTCGAGCGCTGGGTAAGGCCCGTCGACGAGTTGATGGGTTTCAAGAACCAGCTTGCTCACGGCTTTTCGACTGATCTTGCCTTGCGGATTTCGCGGCAAGGCTTGAACCGAAACGTAGAGTCTTGGACGTTTATGTTTTGACATCCCTTCAAGAAGCGTTTCGCATTGTTGTTGCCAAGTGGGTTGCGTTCCCTCAGCAACTGCCACGATTATTTCGCCCCAATAGTCTGAGACAAGCGACGTCACGCAGATCTGAGCACATAAAGTATTGGCGGCTAAGTGGACTTCAATTTCATCGGGGTTGACGCGGTAGCCACCTGTTTTAATGACGTCAGCGATGCGCCCCGTCAAAATCACCCGGCCAGCCTGATCGATATAGCCCAAGTCGCCCGTGTGGTGCCAGCCTTCGGGTTCGTGGGGTCTAAAGCCATTGCTATCGATCAGACCTGAAGACATGTGTGGCGAACGCAAGAGCACCTCACCATCGCTACGCTCTTCATTTTGTGCGGTCAGCGCATCGGGTGCCTCGATTTTGATTTCAACCCCAGGTGCTGGCCAACCCACACAGGCGCCCGCTGGCACCTCAGCTTGTGAAAAATAGTCATGGGTGTCTTGTAGGCCCAATACCGTGATTGGGTTCACACACTCAGATTTGCCAAACGTGATTCGCACTTTAGGGCCAAACATAGCATTCGCCCGCCGGTACAGAGCTGGGGTCAGTGGCTGTGTACCTGTAAAGATGCATCGCACGTGATCGTAGCGTTTGCCTGCCAAGGCTGAAGTGATTTTAGCGAGCACCGTTGGCGGAGCAAATATTGCATCGAGCGAATCGCTGTCAAGCAAAGGCGCGATTTTTTCGATATTGACGCCGTCATGCAGGATGATCGTGGCACCATGATCCAACCAGGCAAAGGCTAGCAGCGAGGCGCCGTGCACAAAGGGGGTCATCAGTAAGATTGTGACGCCGGGCTCGGGCACGAAGGGCAGTGTAGCTTTAAGCAATTGCTCGCCTAGCCAGCGCGCGCCGTTGGTATACAGCACTCCCTTGGGTTTGCCGGTTGTGCCTGAGGTAAAAAGAACGCGTGCTGACTGACTAAAGGCGACAGGGGCAAGAGGTTGTATCGGCGTGTTTGGCTCAACGGGCGCGCTTGCGATACTTTCCGCCAATAAAGTGTTAAAGCCAGAGCTTAAGAGCTCGGGCGTTCGTTTTTCGAGGGTCAAAATGGTTTTGAATTTTGCGAGCTGAGCGCACCATTGAATTTCATCTAGGGTATACCCCCAACTGAGTGGGATTTCTGTAGCGCCGGCAAGCCGAATGCCATACGATGCCCACACGGCATCGATTGAGTTGGGTAAGAGCGACGCGATCGCTTCGCCAGGTACCAAACCGCCTTGAATCAGGTGCAGTGCTAATGCATGCGCACGTTGATTCAGCTCTGAGTAGGTTAGGCGGTTCTGTTGGCCATCAATGGCTGCCAGTTGGGTGTCAAAACGCTTTGCCAGGTTATTTAGGCTGTCTGACCACGCAATTGGTAAACTGTTAGTCTGATTCGGCGCGTAAGGCGTGTCATTGGTCATGCTGGTTGTGTCGTGTTTGATTAATTGGGCAGTGTAATGCAACGCTCAAACAGGTTTGAATCGTTTTTGAAATCAGTGGTTTGGTGGTTAAAAAATGATGTCTCGACCCGTATTTTTAAAATGACGTTTCAACAGAAGTGAAATCATTCAGTGAATCCTAAGGTGCTCAAGATGAAAAAACATACACAGTCTGCTCTCAGTCAATCGCACGCGACCGCTAAGGTGGCTAGCCCCCACCGGCGCTCGCTCTTGGGTGCGTTAGGGGCTTCGCTCGCTGCCGCTGGTGTGGGCTTGCCTTTGGAGTCGTTCGCGCAGGCTTCATACCCGAATCGGTCGATCAAAATGATGATCCCTTGGCCTCCGGGGCAGGCCACCGACTTGGTAGGTCGCTCGCTTGCAATGGGTTTGTCGCAAATTCTGGGCCAAAGCGTGGTTGCCGAAAACAAGGCTGGCGCGGGCGGCATGATTGGCACCGACGTTGTCGCCAAAGCTGCGCCTGATGGCTACACGTTGTTAGCAGCCTCTAGTGGCCCACTCACGGTGAGTCCCTTGTTGCAGCAGACCCCTTATAACGTTGATAAAGATCTGACCTTTATCGCAATGGCGGGCTTGTCACCGTATTTGTTGGTGACGGCACCTGACTTTCCGGTCAAAGATGCCGCCGAGTTCGTGGCTTTGGTAAAGGCCAATCCCGGTAAGTACACCTTTGCGTCGTCGGGTACGGGTGCGACCGCGCATCTGATTTGTGAAGCCTTTAATGCCCGTGCAGGCTTGAAAGCAGTGCATGTGCCCTATAAAGGGTCATCGCCAGCGTTAACCGATGTGATGGCTGGCCGCGTAAGTTATTGCATTGAGACGGCTGCCGGAACCATGCCTTTTGTGCGCGATGGGCGCTTGAAAGCGTTGGGCGTTTCGTTGATGAAAGGTAGCGCCGTCACACCAGGGATCCCGCCGCTGGCGACTGCAGCCAATGTGCCTGGTTTCAATTTAGGTGCTTGGGTAGGGCTCGTGGCACCAGGCGGTTTGCCGCAAGACTTGCGTGAACGCCTTGCTAAAGCTGTTCAAGAAATTATGCAATCGCCTGAGACAAAAGAGCTTTACCACCGAATCGCCGTTGAAATTGATTACAAAACGGGTGCTGAGTTCGCTAAATATTTAAGCGATACTAAGGCGCAGTTCGCTGAGGTGATTAAGACGAACAACATTAAGATCGAAGGCTAATCGCCTTTCTTTAGATCTTAGATAGAGAGCCCGCTTGCTTGGGCTCTCTTTTTTTTCGCTCTGGCAACGCTTTGGGCGCCGAGCATCGCACCGGCGCCCGCAGGCCCGGTTTAAGAAATATTGCAGTGCAACAAAAAATCGTTCGGACGCGCTGTCTTGTCCTTTTTGGCTGCTTGATACGATTAAATTTTTTTGAGCATACTTTTAAGCAAAGAATTTTCTCATTGGCCAAAGGATATAGGGGTTTCCACGCGACGCCGTAATACAGATAGAATAGAATCACCTACTACCTAATGTACGTACGAACAAGGTTCAGAAAAATGAACAGGGATGCGAGATGATGGAAATGCGTTTTGAAACACCCAAAACAGCCGAGGCCGCTTCGGCCCTGATAGCTGCTACACAAGGCTTGTCAAAAATTTTCTCAGGTGGCACCGACTTGATGGTTCATATGCGGTCGGGCAACATCAAGCCTGAGTTGGTGCTTGATATAAAAAGCATCGCCGAAATGAATGTGATCGCCGTTGAAAACGGTGGCTACCGTGTTGGTGCTGCCGTGTCCTGCATGCAACTGCTCGAGAACACGGCCTTCGCCACAATGTGGCCTGGCGTGATCGATGGCGCGAACCTTGTGGGTTCGATTCAGGTGCGTGGTCGTGCGACCTTAGGTGGCAATCTTTGCAATGCGTCTCCCGGTGCCGATACGGTTCCGGCGATGATCGCTGCGGGCGCAATCGCCAGCATCGTTGGCCCCAATGGCCGTCGTGATGTGCCGGTTGAACAGATCCCCGCTGGCCCAGGCAAAACAACGCTGACCAAAGGCGAGTTGATCGTGTCGTTCTTCTTGCCAAAGCGCGCACCACATTCAGGCGATGCGTATTTGCGTTTCACGCCACGTACCGAAATGGACATCGCGGTGGTGGGTGTTGGTTTGAGTCTGACTATTGATGACAAAGGTGTTTGCACACATGCGCGTGTCAGTCTTGGTGCGGTGGCGGATCGTGCGTTGCTAGTGCCTGAGGCCGCTGCGGCCCTGATCGGCACGACAGTCGATGCCGCTGCCTTAGCCAAGCTGGCCGCTGCAGCAAGTGCTGCCGCACGTCCAATCGACGACAAGCGCGGAACCAAAGAATTTCGAATCAAAGTTGCAGGTGTGCTCGCTAGACGCGCAGCAGAAAAAGCGCTCAGCAGAGCGAAGGGGAAGAACTAAATGTCAAAGCATCACGTCACAACAGTTATCAATGGTGATCCGGTTGAGTTTTTGTGTCAGCCGAACGTCTCTTTGCTTGATGTCTTAAGAGATGAGTTAAACATGACCGGCACGAAAGAAGGTTGCGGTACGGGCGATTGTGGTGCCTGTAGCGTGACGCTTGATGGCCGCTTAGTGTGCTCATGTCTGGTCTTAGGTGTTGAGGCTCAAGGCAAGTCAATTCAAACAATTGAAGGCATGGCAAACGGCGAAACGTTACACGTTTTGCAGCGTAAGTTTCTTGAGCATGCAGCCTTGCAGTGCGGCATTTGCACTCCAGGGTTTTTGATTGCCGCGCGTTCGTTGCTCGAGCGCAATAACAATCCAACTGAAGAAGAAGTGCGTTTTTGGTTGGCGGGTAATCTGTGCCGTTGCACTGGCTACAACAACATCATTACCGCGGTGCTTGAAGCCGCGCGCGAAATGCGAGGAGCCTAATCATGTTGACGAATACAAAAGATATTGAGCAAGTCATGAAGGTTGTGGGTACCAGCCCAGTGCGCCCTGACGGTGTGCCAAAGGT
>CALQNE010000184.1 GCA_943331855.1 Bordetella parapertussis | reverse complement strand
TCATAAGATAGTACATCATAATTATTAAATCAGTAAAATCATAGTCTTATGAAATATTATAATTTCAGGCTGTCACTTTGCATTTCCTTGGGATGCTGGCTGTTGAGCGTCACGCGCCCTGCGGCTGCCTACATGCCGCTGAACACCGACGATGCCGGAACCACGACAAAAGGCGGTTATCAAATTGAGCAATCCTTTTACTCGTTGATAAAGGTTGGCCCAGCGGTAGACAATGATGCGGTGACGACCTCAGGTGAAGATTATCAAGGCTCAAGCAACGCTCGGGCCTTTCCCTTTACGTTTTCACGCGGGCTGGCCGACAACATCGAATTGCAATTTACACCCACGTATTACTTGCAACCGGCAGGTGGGTACTCACGGGTGACGAATTACACCTTAAATTTGAAGTGGCGGTTTTATGGTGATGGCGAAACAGGGCTCAATTTTGCGCTGAAGCCTCAACTCATTGCGCCGGCGAGTACGGCACAACAAGAGAATGGCTTGGGAAATGCTCGCTTCAATTATGGCTTGAATTTCATTGCCTCTCAGTTTGGCGAAAACTATGAAGTGCACGCCAACGCAGGCTATATGCGTGCGCCCTACAACAATGCGTACTCTGTGGGTTTAAGCACCGAGGCACGTCGCACGGATTTATACTCTGTGTCGGTTGCACCGGTATGGGTGATCTTTTCGCGGTGGAAGCTTGCCGTCGATGTGGGGATCAACACGAACCCAACGGCAACCGATGCAACGTTGACGCGTTACGGGCTAATCGCGCTGCTCTATTATCCGACTAAGGATTTGGATGTGGGCGTCTCGTATCAGCGTAACGCCTCGACCTTTGGTGTGGCCTTTGGTGGCTCAGGTGAGTATGTGAGTCGGTTACAAGTTGGCGTGACCTATCGCTTTGATTGACGATTGTTTTTAAAGCGCCTTACCCTGGCCGTGCTCACCGATTCGCAAGAGTATGCTTGGATCCTTTCTCAGATTCGACTGATTCCACCGAATCAACACACACATCAGTATCGCAACCGATAGGCCAAACATCACGATGATGGTGTTGATTGCAATGCCTAGCCACAGCATCAAACTATACAGTGACACCATCAATAGAATATTGAGTTGCTCATTGAAGTTTTGCACGGCAATTGAATGGCCGGCTGACAATAACAAATGGCCACGATGTTGCAACAGAGCATTCATGGGTACGACAAAAAATCCAGACAAAATTCCCACAACTAACAACAGCCCATACACAGCCCATTCGTTGTAGATCAGTGGCATAACCAGCACGACTAAACCCATGAGTGCGCCAACTGGCAGAACGCGCAGAGATTGTTTAAGTGGTACGCGAGCCGCTGCAATTGAGCCCAAGACAGTGCCCAAGGCGGCGATGCCCATCAAGACAGACGCTTGATCTAAACGATAGCCTAGTTGACTGCGACCCCATTCGATCACGATGAGTTGCAGTGTTGCCCCTGCGCCCCAGAAGAGGGTCGTGACTGCCAGGGAAATCTGGCCTAGCTGATCAGTCCACAGTACTTTGATGTAACCACCAAAGGCTTTAATCAGACGAAGGGGGTGTTGGTGTTGCTTTGGGTAGCGGGCATGTGTGTTTGGAATGAATAAATTCGTCAGAGCGGCAGCAGCGTATAGCAGGCTAATCATCAAGATCGCAACTTCGGCAGGTGTATGAGCCAGTTGCTTGATCATGGCGTGTGACAGCAACCAATCTGAAACGACAGGCGATACCAATAAGCCGCCCACGACCGACCCCATGATGATGGAAACAACGGTCATACCTTCGATCCAGCTGTTTCCGATGACAAGTTGCTCGGGGGGCAGCATCTCGGTGATGATGCCGTATTTAGCCGGTGAATAAGCGGCGGCCCCCATTCCAACAATCGCGTACGCCACGCAGATTAAAACGATTTGCCCAGACGCGGCTAAACCAAAGAATCCATAGCTAAACATCAGAATACAACCGATCACTTTGAAGGCGTTTGTGGTGAACATGACCTTGCCCTTTGCGTAGGCGTCAGCGATCGCGCCAACAAAAGGTGCGAGGAGCACGTAACTGGCAGCTACGCCCCATTTGATTAAGGGTGGCACCCATACAGGGCCCTCTAGTTGATGAATCAAGGCAATCGCAGCAATAAAGAGGGCGTTATCCGCCAGCGACGAGAAGGTTTGCGCGATGATGACGATATAAAAGCCACGGTTCACGCTGCGCTCACTTGGCGAGTATCGTTTGCAGTTTTCGTCGCCTGCTGTTCAAGCGTCAATTTGAGTGATTCACTTTCTTTTGGCTCAGCAGGCAGTCGCATCAGCGGACAACCCATTTTGATCTGTGCGCCGGGTATGATTTGATCGGCTAACGTAAAACCGTCTGGGGCGAACACGATAATGGTCGAGCCGTGCTCAAACCAGCCAAGTTCTTGTCCTTTTTCAAACCCAACGTCGCAAGAAAAATTCGTTTGTCCTTGGTAACGGGTATGAAATAAAGTGTTGAGTCCATGTAACCGAATACTCGCCACCAAGATCGCGGCGACCGGAACGAGCGCAACCTTATGCCGCTGTGAACCTAACTCAAGTGCAAGCACAGCGCGCTCATTTTTGCAAAATAGCTTCTCGACACGCTTCAAGGCAATCGGGTTAACGTTCCAGGTATCGCCTGAAAGATAATTGACAGTCTTCATCGCACCTGCATAGGGGGCATGAAAGCGGTGATACATTGCAGAGGTTAAGCGTAGCGTCACGTACTGACCATTGGTCCAGGCGCTTGTATCGGCATATTGACCAAACAGATCGGTCAGGGTGTACGGAAATCCCTTCGCCTGAAACACTTGTCCGTTCACGATTCTTCCGCAAGCGCCCACAATGGCATCGCAGGGGCTGGTCATCACCTCCGGATCCTGATTGACGACGCGTGCGCCTTCACGCAATTCGCGAATAAAACAATCGTGAAGGCTATCAAAATGTTGTTTTTTGGCTTCGCTTAAATCGAGATCAGTAAATAGTTTCCAGACACCAATCGACGCGTCGCGCACCCATCCAATCTTGATTTTGCTGAACCAGCCCATGAAATGGGTGACGGCAAGCCTGGGAATCCGGTTGGTGACTAAGAAGTTGAGGTCTTCGTGAGCAAAGACATTTCTGACGGCTTTACTGATGTTCATCATTTCGTCACCTTAAAGTCATAAAAAGGAGTTTTCGAGGCAAAACTATGACTGATCAAATTTTGAATGTTCTGCAATATGCTGTTGGGGCGGCCGCTAGCCTTTGGCTGTTGTTGCGAATTAAGCAACGACTGGAACTCTCGGTGGCCAAGTACCCGTCTCTGGGGGGACACCTGCGTTGGGCGAAGCGCATCGCGCGCTGGGTGCCTGGCTACTCGTACTCCGACGATAAATGGTTTAACGCTGACGGCGCGCCGCCCGAGGTCGCGACGCAACGCAGAGTTGCTCTTGAGGCGTTGGGAACCGATCTGCGCACACGCAGCGCGCTGACTCTGGCCCATACCGTTGCGAGTAAACCGATGATTTCTGATTTGCAGTTTATTAGCAACTATCGGGTGCCTTATCAATTTCGCGAAGTGTTGCAGCGGCATATCCAGTTGGGTAGCTTCTGGGTGAGCAGTGATGGGGTCTGGCTCACTGATATGGATGGCAATCGCTTGATTGATGTGACGGGGTCGTATGGCGTGAACTTGTTTGGTTTGGACTTTTACAAGTCTTGCATCGAAGAAGGCAGTAAGCTGGTGCGCGATCTGGGCCCGGTCCTGGGCTCGTACCACCCCTGCGTACTCGACAATATTCGTCGCTTGTGTGCCATTTCGGGTAAGGACGAAGTTTCGTTTCATATGTCGGGGACTGAGGCCGTGATGCAAGCGGTGCGTTTGGCGCGCTATCAAACTGGTCGTCAAAAAATTGTTCGTTTCACAAGCGCTTATCATGGTTGGTGGGATGACGTGCAACCAGGTCCAGGCAATCCGATGCCGCCCTCTAAGCACACGTTGACGCTTCGCGAAATGCACGAGAACACGCTGCGGGTGCTTCGCAATCGTCGTGATATTGCTTGCGTGTTGGTGAATCCGATACAAGCCATGCATCCCAACCAGGCTGCACCCACCGATTCGACCTTGGTCGATGGTGGGCGTCGTGCGCATTACGATCGTGCCGCCTATACGGCCTGGCTCAAAGATTTGCGTCAGGTATGCACTGAACGCGGCATTATTTTTATTTTGGATGAGGTCTTTTTGGGCTTTAGGCTTGCCCCGGGTGGAGCCCAGGAATATTTCGGCCTTGAGGCTGATATGGTCACCTATGGTAAGACACTGGGCGGTGGCTTGCCGATCGGCATACTGTGCGGTAAAAAGAATTTGATGACACGCTTCTATACTGAGCATCCAGCCGATATTTGCTTTGCACGAGGTACCTTTAATGCACACCCTTATGTCATGGGTGCCATGAATGTATTTTTGCATCGACAAGATACCGCAGAGGTTCAAGCACTCTACGCCTCGCTTGAAACAACCTGGAACACACGCAAGAATCAGTTGAACGCGCTGCTCAAGCGTGAAGGGCTGCCTTTGCGTGTCGAAGCCATGTCGACCGTGTGGACGGTGTTGTATGACGTTCCAAGCCGCTTCAACTGGTTGTTGCAGTTTTACCTGCGTCGTGAAGGGATCGCCCTGAGTTGGGTCGGTACCGGCCGAATGATCTTCAGTCTGAACTTTACAGATGTGGATTTTGATGATTTCTGCCAACGCTTTGTACGTGCTGCTCATCAGATGGCTATGGGCGCTTGGTGGTGGGCGCCGCAGGGGCAGACAAACAAACAAATTCGACGCCGTATGTTGTTAGAGATGGTGCAGCAAACTAAGCTGTAAAAACAAGAAGAGGAGCGCAATCAGAGACTTCGAGCGTTTGGTTAAAGCGCTAAAGTCTCTGATTTTTTAGTGCTTAATGCGACTGAACGTGTGGCATGGGATCAATTAACTCACCACGCATTAAATAAATCGGTGAGCGGCGGTACAGCAGCACATCGTGTACGGGATCTGTCAAGATTTTTAGTGCCCAGGCAAAAGCCGCCTTGAAGCTTTCTTTGATGCAGAGTTGAGCCACTCTGAATAATAAGCCAGCAACGCCCAAGAAGAGCCAAGCCATACCAACGATACGTACTGTCGTATCTTCGTATGCCTCAGGTACGGCCCAGGTGATCAGCGAGGGCTGAAGATATGCCAGCACAGGTATCGCAGCCCAAATCGACAGCAGCACGATCTTGCGATGCAAGTTATAGCCAACCTTGATTTCTTCTTTATGTTCGTGTGTTGCCTGGTTGACGTGATCGTATCCCTTCGGTTCAAAAAAGAAATGGCCCGACTGACGGGTTGTCATGGCAACCAACCAGGCAACAAGCGATGCTGCGACTGGATTAATAAATAGCAGTACGTAAGACACTAAAAACGACAACGCACTGACTAAGTGCAGACTCTGGTTAATGCGACTGTGGTGATAATAGCGATGATCATCCCAGCGTTGTATTCTTAGCGTGTTTAGCAATTCTTTCATCGTGATCCCTTGGGTTGTCTATGTCGCGAATAAGATAGATTATGGGCAAGCCCTAGGAAGAGATTATTTCAGATGCGTGGGATTAAAAGATGAATTTTTGATGACATTCGTGTTGCAGTTTATTTTCAATTTTGCGTTGTCATCGAACGGTTACATGAATCGATTAAATTTTTGCTACATCAAAGTGATAAAGAGCTCAGATGACAGAATACGCACCCATTCAAGTCGATCGAATTTATCCCGACAAACCCAGTCTTAGAATAGCGTTAGTGACTGAAACCTATCCCCCTGACATCAATGGGGTGGCACACACAGTGTCGAAGATCGTAGAGGGCTTGCGTGCGCGAGGGCACGAACTGATGTTGGTCAGGCCTCGGCATCATAGTGACACAGAGGCTGCGACCGATTCACGCTATCAAGAAGTATTGGTGCGTGGCGCACCGATTCCGATGTACAAGCAATTACGCATGGGTTTGCCCGCTCAGGGCGCCTTACAAAAATTATGGCTGAAGCAACGACCTGATCTTGTACATATTGCGACTGAAGGTCCGTTAGGTTGGTCTGCCTCGCGGGCGGCACGTAAGCTCAAAATACCCACCAGCTCAGATTTTAGAACTAACTTTCATGCGTACAGCCAGTTCTATGGATTTGGTTGGCTGAAGGGCGCGATTGTGGCCTACATGCGAAAATTTCATAACGCCACACATTGCACGATGGTACCAACCCAAGGCTTGATGGCAGAGTTGTCGAAAATTGGCTTTGATCGACTGATGGTTGTGCCTCGCGGTGTTGATACAGAAAATTTTTCGCCCGCTAAACGAGACGAACAATTGCGACAGAACTGGGGCGCGACCCCACAGACACAAGTCCTCTTATCAGTCGGACGTTTGGCAGTCGAAAAAAATCTAGAGACCGTCGTGCGTTGTTTTAAATCCTTGCAAGCCCGGGGTCTGCCAGTGCAACTGGTCATCGTTGGAGATGGCCCCTTGCGTCACGCCCTCGAACGTAGTATTCCTGAAGCGATTTTTGCGGGTACGCGCACCGGTCTGGATCTGGCTAAACATTACGCGAGTGCAGATTTGTTTATTTTTCCGAGTCTGACCGAGACCTTTGGGAATGTGACGATCGAGGCGATGGCAAGCGGCCTGGCCGTGGTGGCGTACGATCATGCGGCAGCCGGGCAGCTCATTGAGCACGGACGCAATGGCATGGTGCTTGCGCCCAACCAAGAGGCGCAGCTGTTCGAGGCCGCACGGCAAGTCGTTGAAGACCCTGAGTTGCGCGCCCAAATACGGGTCGCCGCGCGTCAGACAGCGGTCGATCGCGACTGGAGTTCAGTGATTGCGCGCACTGAGAGTATTTTTAGATCATTGATTGCGAACGAGGATCCGACGAGTGCCTTAAAAACGACCATGCAGCTAAAGACAAACCTCTGAGTATTCTGCAAAGCTCGCCGCAATTGGGTCCTGCTGCACTGATTGATCGC
>CALQNE010000183.1 GCA_943331855.1 Bordetella parapertussis | reverse complement strand
TTGACACTAAGCTCGATTGCTTGGGCGCATCCCGGCCATATTGAAGGGTTGATGGGCGAGGCGATGCATTTTATGCTCGACTGGGGTTACCTGCTTGTGATGGTTTTAGGCGCTTTGGTTGTGCTGCGCGTTGCCAAGCGCAGCAAGTCGCAGCGCGAAGATACGCTCAAATACAAAAAGATCATGCCGCCTGACGATCGCCGTTAAACCCGCAGGCTGAAGGGTGTGAAGTTGGTCTGACGGTCGTAAAAGTCTTCGCCTTCTTTGCGTTTTAAAAACGCGATTACGCGATAGGTGAGGGGGGTCGCGAGCACTTCCCAGCCTGTCTTTAAAATGTATTGCGAAATGGTGACGGCAATTAATTGGTCAGTTGGCCAAATGCCATAAAACGCGATCAAAAAGAATAACGACGAATCGACCAGTTCACCGACCGCCGTCGAACCGATCAAACGTGCCCAAAGATGCTTGCCGTTTGTCAGTATCTTCATTTTGGCTAAGACAAAGGCATTGGTCAGGCTGCCACAAAAAAAAGCGATGATCGAGCCCAATACAACCCGCCAGGTATTGCCAAAGACCGCTTCCAGACCTTCTTGCATGTGAGCATGATGCGCACCCGGGGCGACGGGTAAATGCACAACAATCAGCGATACGACAGCGGCAAACGTGAGTGCGGCAAAGCCGGCCCAGACGGCCCGCCGGTCGCGGGCATAGCCATATACTTCAGTCAAGATATCGCCAAACAGATATGACAATGGAAAGAACAGTACCCCTGCGCCGAAGACGACGGTGCCCAGTAGGGGTAACTCAACTTGCGCGACCTTGCCCGTGCCGATCAGGTTTGAACACAGTAAGACCGTCACAAAAGCCACGAGAATCAGGTCGTAGTAGCGGTATGGCCGGTTGGCTGTCGTAAGCAAAGGTGCTGAGGTTGGCATGACAAAGCCTTTTAAGAATGAGAGGCATTTTAAGCCGAAAGGTATGTGGCACTGCGTCATTCGCTCTGGCTGAGCAGCTCGTACGAAATAAAGTTTGTCGTGGTACGCTGCCCTCACATTTTCAAGACTTTGCAATTTCAAAAAAGCGCCGTTCTATGACAAATCAGCCTGCCCCCGCACATCTTGTTGACTCCCGCTATGCGTTTTGGCGATTGGTGACTTCGCTTGTGATTATGGTGATGGGCAGCAGTTGTATGTTTATTGTTTCGGTGGTGTTGCCTGAAGTGCAGGCGGAGTTTGGTGTGTCGCGGTCAGAGGCCTCATTACCTTCAACGCTGTTGTGGATTGGTTTTGGTGCAGGTGGCGGGCTGTTAATGGGCCGTGTGTCAGACCGTTGGGGGGTTTGGGTCTGCCTGCTGATCGGTGCCGCCGGTCTACTCATTGGTTTTATCTGGGCGGCCCACACGACCGATATTCTGGTCTTTGCGTTAGTACATGGGATATTTTTAGGATTTCTTGGTACGTCGGCGACCTTTGCACCCCTAGTGGCTGACACCTCTTTGTGGTGGAACAAGCGTCGCGGGATTGCGGTGGCGGTTTGTGCCAGTGGTAACTATTTAGCGGGTGCGATTTGGCCACCCGTGACGCAGTGGGGTATTTCGACTATTGGCTGGCGCGAAACCTATATCTGGCTGGGTTTGGCCTCTGGGATCAGCATGGCGCTACTTGCGTTCTTGATGCGTCGTCGGCCGCCTTTGGTTCAAGTGGCGCCTTTACCCAAAAACGAAGTTGCTGGGGTGCCGCGCCCGTTTGGCATCAACATTACTCACGCCCAGCTGCTGATGTGTGTGGCAGGCCTGGCTTGTTGCGTTGCCATGTCGATGCCGCAAGTGCATATCGTGGCCTATTGCGCGGATCTGGGCTATGGCCCGGCGCGTGGCGCCGAAATGCTGGCCTTGATGCTTGGTTGTGGCATTATCAGTCGCCTGATCTCGGGCGTGATCTGTGACCGCATCGGGGGTATCCGAACCCTTCTGCTAGGGTCGGCGTTGCAGGGGATCGCTCTGTTTATGTTCTTGCCTTTTGATGGGCTTGTTTCACTTTATCTCATCTCTGCCTTATTCGGCCTGTTCCAGGGCGGTATCGTTCCATCGTATGCAATTATTATTCGCGAATATTTTCCAGCAGCCGAGGCAGGCCGGCGAGTTGGCTCGGTGATTATGTGCACGATGTTTGGCATGGCACTGGGTGGCTGGATGTCAGGCAAGATTTTTGACGTAACGGGTTCGTACCAAATGGCCATGATCAATGGGATGGTCTGGAACCTATTAAATCTTAGTATTGCGGGCTGGTTGTATTGGCGGGTCAGGCAAGCCTCGACGACCCTACAAAAAAACTTATAATCCAAAAAAATCAGCCGCCCGAGTCAGGGCTTATCCTCTTCGTTTAGCTAAAAAGGCGCGCGCCATGTTGCTCACCTTTGTCGTCATTTATTGGATTATCTCGGTGGGCATCGGCCTGTGGGCTGCCCTACGCGTTAAAAATACGGCAGACTTTGCGGCGGCGGGGCATAGCCTACCCTTGCCCATTGTTACGGCCACGGTATTCGCGACCTGGTTTGGGTCAGAAACTGTCTTGGGCATCCCCGCCACATTTTTAAAAGAAGGCTTAGGCGGCATTGTGTCTGATCCTTTTGGATCATCACTCTGTCTGATTTTTGTCGGTATATTTTTTGCCAAGCACTTATATAACCGCCGCATGTTGACCATCGGCGATTTTTTTCGTGAAAAATATGGCCGTACCGTTGAAGTCATTATTACGCTGTGTATTGTTGTGTCTTATCTTGGCTGGGTTGCGGCGCAAATTAAAGCGCTTGGGTTGGTTTTTAATGTGGTGTCTGACGGCGGTATTTCGCAAACAATGGGAATGCTGATTGGTGCGGGTAGTGTATTGATCTATACCTTGTACGGTGGCATGTGGGCGGTTGCAATGACCGACTTCGTTCAGATGATCATCATTGTCGTGGGCATGTTGTATATCGGCGGCGAGATGGCAAGCCAGACGGGCGGCGTGTTCGTGGTGCTGCAGCATGCCTCTGATGCTGGAAAATTAAATTTTTGGCCTGATATGAACTTAGCGGCCATATTAGGTTTTATTGCCGCGCTGGTGACGATGATGTTGGGGTCGATGCCGCAGCAAGATGTATTTCAGCGAATCACCTCATCAAAAAATGTCAATATTGCGGTACAGGCTGCAATTTTAGGCGGCGTGCTTTATTTTATTTTTGCCTTCGTCCCCTTGTTTTTGGCGTATTCGGCGACACTCATCAACCCAGCCTTGGTCAGTCAGTATTTAGAAACCGATTCGCAGATGATTTTGCCAAAGTTGATCTTGCAGCACGCGCCATTGCTTGCACAAATTATGTTTTTTGGTGCCTTGCTCTCAGCGATTAAAAGCTGTGCGAGCGCGACGCTGTTAGCCCCCTCGGTTACCTTCGCTGAAAATATCGTGCGCGGAATGTTCAAACACTTATCCGATCAACAACTCTTGAAAATTATGCGTATCACGGTACTTTGCTTTACCGTGATTGTTACCGCCTTTGCAATTAACTCAGAGTTATCTATTTTTAAAATGGTTGAGAATGCTTATAAGGTGACATTAGTCGCTGCTTTTGTGCCGCTTGCGTTTGGCGTGTATTGGTCAAAAGCAAATTCGCTAGGCGGTTTGTTGGCAGCGCTCTTTGGCTTGGCGACATGGATTAGCTGTGAAATCTTAGCGCCTAAAGGCACGATGCCGCCTCAGCTTGCGGGCTTATTGGCCAGTATATTCGGGATGTTGTTGGGTGGCCTGGTGCCGCGCGCGAGTTTGCGTTAGCTTGACTTGGTATAGCGTTTGGCAAGTACGGACCGATAGCGTTGCTCGAGCTCATCGGGGCTTGCGATGCTGATGCCCATATCCCGCACGAGCCCATCCTCAAGACCATACACCCAGCCATGCACAGTGACAGCTTGATTGCGCGCCCACGCGTCTTGAACACTGGTGGTTTGGCATACATTCACAACTTGCTCGATCACGTTAAGCTCGCACAGGTCGTTTTGACGCTGCTGCTGATTAAAGACACGCCCTAGATACGAACCATGCTTGTCGTGCACGTCTTTGACGTGTCGGATCCAGTTATCTGCCAAACCTACGCGAATGTTTTCCATTGCAGCGCGTACGCCAGCGCACCCATAGTGACCAACCACAATAATATGTTTGACCTTAAGCTGATCGATCGCAAACTGAATCACGGACAGGGCGTTTAAATCGGTATGCACCACCACATTGGCAATATTGCGATGAACAAACACTTCACCCGGTGCGAGCCCCGTAATTTGATTGGCGGGTACACGCGAGTCAGAGCAACCGATCCAAAGATATTCAGGCGATTGTTGATTGGCGAGTCGTTTGAAAAAATCTGGATCGCTGGTTCGAATGGAGTCAACCCATTGCTGATTTTTTTCAAATAAGACAGAAAGATGATGGGGATTATTCAGTGCGGACATTGTTTGAATCACTCAGTGGCGCCTGCGGCCTTCAGTAACTGTTGTGCTTTTTGAAACGAGGCGTCGTCCAACAAATTTCGCGTTTTGACTTGCAGTTCAGACATGATGCCCATTGGCTGAATGAATTGAACGTAGGGATTAGCGATGACGCGTGTGTTTTGTCCCTCAGCGGTTAAGGCAAAATTAATCACATCTTTGTAGCGTAACGCCCACTCATTGTTGACCATTGCGTCAATCATCGCCTCGCGTCGAGCATCAATTTCGTTCGCGGTGCATAAAACTTCTGTCGTCGTTGTCTGTATATGTAAGCGACTGTTTGAGCAGGCGCTCATGATCGCAGTCTTGGCCGTGGTCATGTCAGCACCCACGAATACCCCAAGCGCCACACGTGCGGGCGCTGCGGTCACCACGTCGGGTGTGTTGGTTGAGCTGCAGCCAACTAGCGCGAGCGCGATTAAAAGCGGCAAGTGGGCTAAACGAAAGTTATGCATGCGAAATCGCTATTCAGTGAAAATAAAAGAGGTGGTCTCAAGAGGCCCGCTTAGGCCATTACTTCGCCGCCATTGACGTCAAGTGTAATCCCGGTAATAAAGGCCGCGTCGTCTGAGGCTAAAAAAGCAATGGCACCCGAAACATCTTGCGGTTCTGCGTGACGACGCAGAGGAATGCTTTCAAGCAACAAGGCGCGTTCTTGGGGGGTCTTACGTGTTTCCCAGCGCGCTTTAGTTCGAGCGGTCATGACCAGGCCTGGGCAAACGCAATTTACAGTGATACCGCTTGGGCCGTATTCGGCAGCAAGTTGCCGGGTGAGGGCGCTAATCGCACCTTTCGAGGCTGCGTAATTGGCGCCGGCGACGCGACTGCTAAAACGGCCGGCTTTTGAGCCGACGTTCACAATGCGCCCTTGACCCGCGGCCTTCATGAGAGGCAAGGCGCGGCGGCAAGCCCAGACGGTACCCATAATATTGAGGTCGAGTACGCGCTTCCAGTCTTCATCTGACTCTTGTTCGAATAACGCTGGGGTTTGCAAAGAGCCGCCTGCGTTGTTGACTAGGATATCCAGGCGACCATCGCTTGCATAGACACGATCAATAGTCTGTTGGATCGAGTTTGCGTCAGAAGAGTCCATCGACAATCCGTTCAACGTGAGCCCGTGCTCGCGAGCCTCGGCAATCGCCTCAGCCATCGCGCTCTCATCACGGCTTGTAATCCATACCTTTGCACCCTCGGCTGCAAGTCGCAGGGCGCTCGCACGCCCGATACCTCTTGCGCCACCGTTAATGAATGCAGTTCGACCACTTAAGCGTGAGGTGAGTAGCGCGGTCATGAGGTTCTCGCTTGTTGTAAAAAGAGGTCGAAGCTGCTGGTCGATCTTGGCGCCTAAAGACTTTGACCGCCATCGACCGCAATGGTTTGTCCGGTCACCCAAGATGCAAGGTCGCTTGCTAAAAACGTGGCGACGGTGGCGACCTCTTCGGGAATACCAAAACGCCCGGTTGGAATACCCGCCAGAATGCGCTCGTAGAGCTCGGGTTTGTCGCGTTTGGCAAGATCCCAGGTACCGCCTTCAAAAAAGATTGAACCTGGCGCGATACAGTTCACGCGGATCTTTTTGCTGGCAAAGGTAAGTGCCTGTGTTTGCGTGTACTCAATCAACGCAGCTTTGATTGCACCATAGGGTGGCGTGCGCACACTGGCCCCCAGGCCCGAAATCGACGAAATGTGCAAGATGCTGCCGCCTTGTTTTTCAAGATAAGGCATGGCTGCATGACAGGCGCGCACCGTGGCCATTAAATCGATTTGAACGCTAACGGCCCAGCCTGCTTCGTCGTCGGTGCGACCAAAACCTGAGGCATTATTGACCAAAATATCAACGCCGCCCAAGGCCTTAGCAGAAGCTTCTACCCATTGTTTAATCGCGTTTGCATCGCCTAAGTCGCACGGCAAGGCAAGCACTTTATTACCATGCTTCTTTAGCGCATTTTCTGCGAGTTGCAAGGGCCCTTCAGTCCTCGCGCAGATTGATACATCCGCACCAGACTGGGCAAAAGCGTCTGCAATCGCAAGACCGATGCCTCTGCTGCCTCCGGCAATGAGGGCACGTTTTCCGGTTAAATTCATTTTCATGGTGGGATCCTATCCGCTAAAAGGTAACTCAATCATAAACGCTGTTGACCAACCAGGCTGCTCGCCTAGCCAAAGGCGGCCTTGATGACGTTCGACAATGTGCTGACTTAACCATAAGCCTAATCCCATTCCTGCAAATTTATTTGTGCTGAGCAGGCTGAAGATGGTTGCCTGTAAATTAGGGTCGATACCAGGGCCGTTATCTAGTACTGCCAAATATACACGTTCATTTTTCTTACTCAGTTCGATCTGAATACGCCGAGCATCTTGTGCCGTGCCAGAAAGCGCATGAATAGCGTTATTGAGTAGATTCAATATAACCTGTTGAAATTCAGGCACATTGATGTTGACGTAGAATGGACCAGAGAGATCATACAAAATTTCCAGGCTAATTTTTTCTTGTTTCGCGAGAGGCAAAAACAAGCCTTCTAGAGAGTTAATGAACGTTACTAGATCAATGCGTTGAGT
>CALQNE010000182.1 GCA_943331855.1 Bordetella parapertussis | reverse complement strand
ATCACCCTAGTACGCTGATGCCCATCTTTCGATACATTGACTTTTATGAAACTCAATTTTAAAAAAACTCTTCTCGCAGCATCAATCGCAAGCACTCTTTTTGCAGGCCAAGTACTTGCTGCTGATCCACCCAATATCCTGATCATCTGGGGTGACGATATCGGCCAGTTCAACATCAGCGCCTACAACAACGGCATGATGGGCTACAAAACTCCAAACATCGATCGCATCGGCAAAGAGGGCGTGCTGTTTACCGACTGGTACGGCCAGCAAAGCAGCACCGCCGGTCGGGCCGCGTTCATTACTGGGCAGTCCCCCATCCGCACGGGTTTAACTAAAGTCGGCTTGCCGGGCGCGCCCGAGGGCATGAAAAAAGAAGACCCAACCTTAGCCACGCTACTTAAAGCGAAAGGCTATAAAACGGGTCAGTTCGGTAAAAATCACTTGGGCGACCGAGATGACATGCTGCCTACGGCCCATGGCTTCGATGAATTTTTTGGCAATTTGTATCACCTCAATGCCGAAGAAGAACCCGAAAATCCTGATTACCCCAAAAACCCTGAGTTTAAAAAGAAGTTTGGACCACGCGGCGTGATCCACAGCTTTGCTGGGGGCAAAATCACCGATACTGGGCCACTGACTCGCAAGCGCATGGAAACCATTGACGATGAAGTGATGGTCAAGACGCTTGATTTTATGGATCGCGCCAAGCAAGAGAAAAAACCTTTCTTTATCTGGTGGAACTCAACCCGGATGCATATCTTTACGCATCTCAAAGCGGCCTCACAAGGCAAAACCGGTTTGGGCGTGTATGCCGATGGCATGGTCGAGCACGACGGTCATGTCGGTCAGTTGCTTGAAAAACTCAAAGCACTTGGCTTAGACGAAAACACCATCATCATGTATTCAACTGATAACGGTGCCGAGACCTTTACCTGGCCCGATGGTGGCACCACCATGTTCAGAGGTGAAAAGAACACCAATTGGGAAGGCGGCTACCGCGTACCGACCATGATCAAATGGCCAGGCGTAATCAAACCAGGTACGGTGAATAACGAAATTGCTTCACACGAAGATATGCTCACTACGCTCGTGGCGGCCGCAGGCGACAAAACTGCAAAGGCTGATCTCAAAGCGGGACGCAAAATCGGTGACACAACCTACAAGGTACATCTCGATGGCTATGACCTCGGGCCCGCGCTAAAAGGCGAAGCCGCCTGGCCTCGCAAAGAATTTATTTACTGGACAGACGACGGCAGTGTGGCGGCCTTGCGGTATGACAACTGGAAAGTCACCTTCTTGAAACAAGAGGCTGAAGGCTTGAAAGTCTGGCAGCAACCCTTCACGCAATTACGTGCGCCCCTCCTGACGAATCTGCGTATGGATCCGTTTGAACGTGCCGAGCAAGAGCATGCTATGGGTTATCAGCGCTGGTATTTAGATCGTATGTTTGCAATTGCGCCGGCCGTCTCGTATGTGGGCCAGTGGCTGCAAAGCTTTCGCGAGTTTCCGCCGCGCCAAAAGCCCGGCAGTTTCAATCTCGATCGCGTAATGGAAATGGTGTCTAAGCCTGCGCAAAACTAAACTGCGTTGGCCTTAGCGCAAATGGCCCAGCTGTCGCAAAATACGCACGACATCTGGGCCAATGTGTTCATAAAAGCGATACAAGCCTGAGCACAAATAATTCAATCCCGCTTCGCCCTCACGTGTTTTGATCAGGCGATTTTTGGGGCACTCACCCCAGCACAGTTTTAAATAATCACACTCGCGACACTGCTTAGGCAAGGTATCGCGCTTATCCATCCCAAATTTTTCTTGCGTGGCTGAAAACGCCAAATCGCCCAAGTGTGTTTGTTTGATTGTGCCAAGTTTATATTCTGGATATACGAAGTGATCGCATGAATACACCGTGCCGTCATGTTCAAGGGCCAAGCCTTTGCCACAGAACTCCGCCTGCGTACAGGTTTGCGCGGGCATCCCTGCGGCTTGGGCCACTGCAGTTTCAAAGAGATTGACATGGATGCGACCAAAATCAGTTACTAGCCATTCATCCCACACGCCCGACAAAAAACGGCCATAGTCGTCTGGATCAACGGACCAGTCGGTCACAATTGATAACGGGTGACCCGGCTTTGCGCGAGCACTATCTTGCAGAGGTGCAGTAGAAAAATCCATTTTTGCAGGCGCCGCTTGCTTAAACGCACGCGGCTCAACTGCGGGATTAAATTGCACACGCCAGGTACCAACCTCGTCGGCCAAAAAACGGTAAACCTCTTTAGGATGTAATGCATTGCGGCGGTTCACCACGCACAACGCAGCAAACGATACATTAGCATCCACCAGGCGTTTTGCCGCGCTCATCACATAGTCAAACGTCGGCTTTCCATTGTTTGTTTTGCGATAGATATCATGCAACTCACGTGGGCCGTCGATTGACAAGCCCACATGAAAATTATTCATTTTTAAAAACCGCACCCAGTCAGCGTCAAGCGCGATACCGTTGGTTTGCAAATCATTTTCTATTTTTTGATTAGGCTTTGCATACTTGTTTTGCAGGGCCACTACTTGCTGATAAAACGGCAAGCCTAACAAAGTGGGCTCACCACCTTGCCAAGAAAAAACGACTTGTTCGCCGGTTTGGCTTTCGATGTATTGCCGCACATATTGCTCAAGCGTCGCCGCATCCATGCGCGCATGCTTGGGTTGTTCGAGCAGTTCAGTCTTATGCAGGTAAAAGCAATATTCACAATCAATATTGCATTCAGCCCCAGAGGGCTTGGTCATCGTATGAAAACGATAATGCCTGCCCGCAGGCAAAGGTGGAAGTTTAAGTGTGGGTTGAGTCACGCTGAGCCAGTATTTTGCCTAGGCATCCTATACACACAATCACTTATTAATTTTTGTGATTTTATTGCCTTGAATGCCAACGCCAGCCATCAAGCCTTTTTGATTAAACACAAAAGCATAAACATCGTCTTGCATGGTAGTAGTGGTGTGCGAGAAGCCTTTCCCCTGATCGATCAGCACGATACTCGGGCCCACACCGACCTCAAAACCTTGTGCGACATCTAGTGCCTTGAGGGCGCTTTCTTTCATGAAGAACATCGCATAGCCATACTCTTGCACACCGGCCTGAAAGCCATACGAAGCGCCGCCCGTGTTGTAGTAGCCCACTGCTTTACCCGCACGCCATAAAACGCCTTCGCCAAACTGTCCACCAACAATTAAGCCTGCTTTTTTAACATCTGGAAACACCAACACCACAGTTGCGCGCTGACTCAGTTCGCGTGCAACGGCATCTTGCGCAATTAAAGAATGTAAAGCCGCCTGAGAACTCTGCTCAAGTGCAGCGCGGCTCTCAGCTTGGGCTAAGTTCAAAAAACCAAGCACAGATACCATCAACACCAAACCAACCAAACGCTGCACAGACGAGAACAACATGTCAACCTCTAAATAATGAATTGAACTGCGTTAAACCTCTAAACACCAACAAAGTTAGCGCATCAAACACTGCATTTTTCTACAAGCCTACTTGCGCTCGATTCCTGCGATGTCGACCAACTCACCCCAAAGTTTATAATTTTGCGCAACAAACTGCTTAAAGTCAGCGGGCGAGTCACTCTTGACGACATCCGTGCCCAAGGCCACAAGCTTGCGTTGGGTATCTGGATCATTCAAGGCCCGGTTCAACGAAGCATGAAGCTTATCAATGATGGGTTTGGGGGTGTCCTTAACTGCGAACATACCAATCCAAGCGCCTAGATGAAAATTTGAAATTCCTTTTTCTTCGATTGTTGGCACTGATGGATCCATCGCCGTGCGCCCCGCTGTGCTCACAGCCAAGGCGTTTAATCGACCCGAAACCACATGCGGATAAACAGTCACCATCGTATCGAAGGTGGCATCGACGCTACCACCAATCACATCGGCCTGAGATTGCGTACTGCCTTGATAAGGCACGTGCACCATCTTGACGCCGGCCTTGGTCAACAACATCAGCATGACCAGGTGACTCGTCGTGCCGTTACCGATGGTCGCGTAGGTCAACACATCAGGATTTACTTTGGCGTAGGCAATAAATTTTTCGAATGTATCGAGGCCTTTGGTTTTATTGCTGACGAGCAAGAATGGCAACCACGAAGTCTGACCAATCGGCGCAAAATCGGTCAAGGGTGAATAGGGTAGATTTTTCATGAGATGCGCAGCCGTGCCCATCGGCGCGGTCGCACTAAGCAACAAGGTATACCCATCCGGTTGTGACTTGGCCACTTCAGCTGGCGCCAAAGTCCCACCCACCCCAGGTTTGTTTTTGATGATGATCGGTTGCCCAAGATCTTTGCTCATCTTGTCTGACAAAATGCGGCCCACCGAATCGGTCGAGGTGCCTGGGGGGAACCCGATCCAAATTGAAATAGGTCGATCAGGGTAAGCGCCCTGCGCATACGTTGCAGCAGACAGCAGGGCGTTGAACAGGCAAGCACTTAGTAAAGCAAGCAATCGGGTCCGCTTCATCATTGATGTCTCCGTGGGTTCACCCTCTGGTTCTAAGCAAAGTCTAGCGCGAAACTGCCCTTTTCGCTGTAAAAACAAGACTCCAGTCGACAGTAGGCGCTCTGGGCGGGTAAGATTGAACACACCAAAATAAATAACCTGTATTTTTAGGGATCGTCCGACATGCCATCCTTTGCTACGCGCGAACACGCCCTTGCGCATCGCCACTACAACAAACTGCCCAACGGCACGATCACCCACGTGTCGTCCTGTATCGGGATCAACTCAGTCGAGCGCAAGGCAACTGGCCTGCCGGCACGAGCGCCCGAGGCATTCCCGCCGCCTCTTGAACCAATAGCCTTTTTGGTCGAACAAGCGGCTGATATGTCGATTCCGGGTCATTATCATCAGGCGGATCAGTTTCAGGTCTTTATTTCTGGTGAGGGTAAATTTGGGATCAAACCCATCGAAGGCCTCACCGTCCACTACGCTATGGGTTTTACACCCTATGCCCCCATCCACGCACACAGCACCGGTATCGAGTACTACACCCTGCGTAATGGTTGGGATCCGGGCGCGCGCTGGATGCCCGACTATAAAGAAGGGCTCAAGGGCCGCACCAAAGATTATCGTCACGGTCTGGGCTTGGTTCCACCACTTCTGGGCGACCCAGAGGGGCCCAAAGCCGTGGTTGGCGTACTTGAACAAAACGTGGTGCCATTTGAAGCCGATGGCTTGGGCGCGACCCTGTATCAAGCCGCAGCAGGCGCGCAGATCAAAGGTCCCGCCCCCACCGAGGGTCGAGGGCAATACTGGATGGTGCTGCGCGGCGAATGCCAGCTGAATTCAAATTCCGCCAAAGAACGCGACCTGCTTTTTGTAGCCCCCGACGATGACGCGCCTCAGGTCACCGCGGGCGCCCAGGGCACCTCGATTTTGGTGATGCAGTTTCCAAGGCGCGACTAACAAGATACCGTTTCATAGAAAAAGCCAGCGAATGAAGCACTCTCATTCACTGGCTTTTTTATTTTGACGCGCGAACTACTAAAAAACCGAAGGCTTATTTTCCCTTGAATTGCGCGGGGCGTTTTTCTAAGAACGCCGCACGGCCTTCTTTGAAATCGTCGCTCGCAAAACATTTTTTGACCATCTCAACTGCACGGTCAAGGTCTTGCTCGGCTGGCTGAGCGCAAACCTGACGGATATTGAACTTACTGGCTGCCACGGTCAAGGGCGCATTTTCGGCAATGAGCTTTGTATATTCAGCGATCACCGCATCAATCTCGTTACCTTTACACACGCGTGAGACAAAGCCCATGCGCAACGCATCGTTCGCATCAAAACGACGGGCCGTCACAAAAATATCGGTCGCGTTGGCTAAGCCAATAATGTTGGTAAAACGGTTAATGCCCTTGTGGCCATAGCCCAAGCCCAGGCGAGCTGCCGGCATTCTGAAGGTTGCATCTTCTGTACAAATTCGAATGTCGCAAGCTGCAGCCAAGCCTAAACCACCACCGAAACAGAACCCGCGAATTTGGGCGATCACCGGTTTTGAACACTCAACCGGTGCACTCATCGAGTCAGAAACGGCATCTTCGTAAGCCAACTGTGTTTCTGGCGAGCTGCGCAACGTATCAAACTGAGAAATATCAGCGCCCGAGACAAAGGCCTTTTCGCCTTGACCCACGATCACGATGACCCGTACCTCAGGATCCGCATCGAAGGCTCGAATCGCCTTGGGCAGGTCCATCCACATCTGCACCGACATGGCATTCATCTTATTTGGGTTCGAGATCAGGATGGTTCCAATCGCCCCTTTTTTCTCAGCAATGATGCTGCCGACGATGGTTTTTTTCTCAATGCTTGGCTCTGCCACGTAATTTCCCCTTTTTGGACATTGTTAATCGCCACTAGTCTAGCAGTATCACTTGCAAAAACACCTAAAGCAACTTATAAAAGACCTCGAAAGTCGGGCAGTACACTCGAATTGACAGAAAAATCTGTCCGGCCAACTTCGCCATTCAATCTAAATCGAAAATCATGTCAAAAATTCAGGCTTCTTCAGCACTTTCAAACCTTAAAGTTCTCGATATGTCCCGCGTACGTGCGGGCCCAAACTGTGTGCGCTTGCTTGCCGACTTCGGCGCAGATGTCATTCGTATCGAACCCCCTAAAGGCGTGGATCCAAACGAAGGCATGTTTGCTGCAAATCGCGAGGGTGGCGACTTTCAGAACTTAAACCGCAACAAGCGGGCAATGACCTTAAATCTGAAAAAGCCTGGCGCGCTCGACATCATGATGCGTCTGGTGAAAACCGCCGACGTGGTGGTTGAAAACTGGCGTCCTGATATTAAAAACAAATTGGGCGTTGACTATGAATCGCTCGCCAAAGTTAACCCACGCATCATTTTGGCCAGCATCTCTGGCTATGGCCAAGAAGGCCCCTACGCCTCGCGCCCTGGTTTTGACCAGATCATGCAAGGCATGGGTGGCTTGATGTCTGTGACCGGCATCCCTGGTCAGGGCCCGGTGCGTGCAGGCCTGGCTGTCGCTGACATGAGCGCAGGCTTGTATGCCGGCATTGGCATTTTGACCGCTCTTCTTGAGCGCGAACGTTCAGGCAAAGGGCAGTGGGTTCATGCATCGCTGCTGCATGCACAAATTGCAATGATGGATTTTCAAGCAGCACGTTACTT
>CALQNE010000181.1 GCA_943331855.1 Bordetella parapertussis | reverse complement strand
GGGGTGATGGCGGGCTTGATCGCGGTACAAGCCTTGCAGCAAGCTGGGGTTCAGTTGAGTTGCGATATCGTTGTAATGGGGATCCGGGCAGAAGAAAGTATCTGGTTTCAAGTTTCGTATGTGGGCAGCCGTGGTGCTTTAGGTACCTTACCGGCGAGTGCCTTACAACAAAGGCGTATCGACACGGGTCGTACCTTAGCAGAACACTTGCGTGAGGCTGGAGGTGATCCTGAAGCGGTTGAGAAGGGCGTCGCCTATCTGAATAAAACGAATGTCAAAGCTTTTTTAGAGTTACATATTGAGCAGGCTCCTAGCTTAGGCTTGACGGGCTTTCCGATTGCAATTGGTACCGGTGTGCCTGGGCATTTTAGATTTCCGAGCGCAAAAATTACCGGTGAATATGGTCATGTCGGACTTGGTCGACGCTTTCGGCACGACGCAGCCTTGGCGGGCGCAGAACTATCCGTTGAGTTAGATGCGCTGTGGGAGCAATGGGAAAAATCCGGCCGTTTGATGGCCTGCACCTTTGGTCAGTTTCATACCAACGTGGCACGCCACGGCATGACGATTGTTCCGGGTGAGTTTCAATTTAGTTTAGATGTCAGGGCGTACGATGACGCCGATCTTGTCGAACTTGAACAAAACTTCATGGCACTTGTTGCACTGATTGAAAAAAAGCGTGGCGTTAAAATTGATCTTGGCGTGCGAGCTTCGGCAAAAGTGGCGAAAGCAGATCAAACACTGACGCAGCAATTGCGGGACTGCGCTCTGCGTTTGAAGCTTAAGTCGTGCGATCTACCAAGCCCAGCTTCCCATGACTCCGCCGCTTTTTGTGCGGCGGGTATCCCGTTTGGTTTTGTCTTTATCCGTAATCCAAACGGTAGTCATCATCCTGATGAAGAGATGTCGATTGACGACTTTTTAGAGGGCACAGCAGTGATGACAGAATGGTTAGCAACACATTGCATCAATTCTTGAGTTTGTAGCCGGTCTTAAAAATCCAAGTAATGATTGCAATACAAATGATTAACAGCCCAAGGGTCATCACTAGGCTAAGTGTCAGGCTAACATCGCCAACATTGTAAAAGCTCCAGCGAAATCCACTGACCAAATACACGACAGGGTTGAGTAAAGCCACTTTTTGCCAAAATGGAGGGAGTAACTCAAGTGAATAAAAGCTTCCTCCTAAAAATGTTAACGGCGTGATAATAAGAAGAGGTACCACCTGTAGCTTTTCGAAATTGTCTGCCCAGACGCCGATGATAAAGCCAAGCAAACTAAATGTGATTGCAGTACAGATCAAAAAAAATAGCATCCAAAATGGATGCGCGATATGGATCGGCACAAAAATTGTTGAGGTTGCCAAAATAACTAAGCCAAGAAAAATTGATTTCACGCTGGCTGCCCCGACATAGCTCAAGACAATTTCGAAGTGTGAAATTGGTGCCGAGAGTAATTCATAAATAGTGCCAGTGAATTTTGGAAAGTAAATTCCAAATGAGGCGTTCGAAATACTTTGCGTTAATAAAGATAGCATGATCAGGCCGGGCACAATAAATGCGCCATAGCTCACCCCATCAATATCGGTCATGCGCGAGCCGATGGCGGCACCAAACACAATAAAATACAACGAAGTTGAGATGACTGGTGCAATGATGCTTTGCATCACGGTACGTAATGCGCGCGACATCTCAAAATTGAAGATAGCTTTGATGGCATAAATATTGAGCTGCACGCTTAGGCGTCCTTTGAGCTGGTCAGGCTCAAGAAGATATCTTCAAGTGAGCTTTCATTTGTATGCAAGTCTTTAAAGTGAATGTTGACTTGTCCAAGCTGATTTAAAAGATCAGTAATGCCGATGTCTTTGTTCGTGGCATCGTAGGTATAAATCAGTTCATGGCCTTCTTTTGCAAGTGATAGACCCGTGATCTTGAGTTCGGGTGGAACCTCACTCAGTGGTTTGGTCAGTTGCAGGATCAATTCCTTTTTTCCTAGCTTTTTCATTAATTGACTTGTGTCATCGACCAAAAGGATTTCGCCTTTGGTGATGATGCCGATACGGTCGGCCATTTCTTCGGCCTCTTCGATGTAGTGCGTCGTCAAGATGATTGTGACGCCCGTCTGCTTCAGCGCCTTGACCAGTTGCCACATATCGCGCCTGAGGCTGACATCGACGCCCGCAGTTGGTTCATCTAGAAACAAAAGCTGAGGCTCGTGCGAAAGCGCTTTCGCGATCATCAGACGACGTTTCATCCCTCCTGAGAGTCGCATGATTTTGCTGTCTTTCTTATCCCAGAGTGATAAATCTTTAAGAATTTTTTCAATTAGAGCTGGATTGGCCGGTTTTCCAAACAGGCCGCGACTAAAGCTGACCGTATTCCAAACGGTTTCGAACATATCCGTTGAGATTTCTTGCGGTACCAGACCCACGCGCGCTCTGGCTTGCCGGTATTGCTGAACATGGTCAAAGCCATCAATGGTGACGGTGCCAGTGCTTGGGGTCACAAGGCCACAAATAATGCTGATTAAGGTGGTTTTTCCGGCGCCGTTTGGGCCGAGGAGCGCAAAGATCTCGCCTTGCCTAATTTCGAGATTGATATTTTTTAAGGCGCTAAAGCCGCTTGCGTACGTCTTTGAAAGCTGAGAGATACTGATCATGTTTAAAAACGTGCCTATTGGTGTGTCGCGAAAAAGAGGCGCGCTCAGTCTCAGGATACACCAAGGCTGAAGTCACGTGCTAACGGCCCAGTCTGCCACCGGCACGTGCTAAATAAAACCACTCTTGTCCTGGTTGAGACTTGATATTTGGAAACACAATAAAGCAGTCTTGCTCAGCGTGCAGAGCGCTGCCATCTGCACGCGTGCCGATTAACGTGCCTTTTTTTAATGCGTCAAAGCTTTTCCATTGCTGAGAAAATTGATCGTTCATGTCAAAACGATCAAAGACGTCATAGAGACCTAAGACTTCGAAGTCGATCGCGGCAGCGGGCGGGTTGCCTTTGATTAAGCCGGTGTGCACCAACGTATTGATGATGGCTTGATATGCCACTTCTCGACCATTGACATCATCGTGTTGGCCGCACTCAAGCGTGATGGCCCAGCCCCCTTTGGCGCGCATGTACTCGGTTGTGCCTACGCCGTATGCGGTATCGATATCTACATGACTGGCCTTAAATCGCCCAGCGTTGACCTCTTGAATTCGCCGGGCAATGCCTTTGGCGTAAGTATCAAGCCAACCATAGACGAAACGATTGCATCCTAGTCGTTGCACCAGGGCTTCTTCTGTTTCAGCCTGAGTGAAGGGTTCAAGCGATTTTGCATTATTAGCCGGGCCAAACAGGGCAAATGCTCGGTCGCCGCTTTGAAAGGAATGTAAATCGAGCAAGCCATCGTGTTCTTCGAGTAAAGGGCAAAGCCAATTCGCTAAATGATCTTCGTATTGTTCAGGACGTTGAGCGGGTGCCAGTCTTCGATTCAAGTTGCGATCGCCCGCGCGGCGCTGCAGTCTGTAGGCTTTTGGATTGGTCACTGGCACAACAGTCAGTGCCCCGCAGAGTAATTTGATCTCGCCTTCTTCAAGCTGTTGCACTAGGCGTTTAATCGCAAAGGTGCCGCATGTTTCATTTCCATGTACGGCGGCCGTAATGATCAGACGCGGCCCTGCAAGAGGACTCGTAAACGTAAGTGCCTGAAAAGGGCGCTCATCTTGTAGCGGAATGTTTTCAGGCAAAGCAAGAAGAGCTTTAGAGGGTAGTGACATGATGTTATTTTGAGCTAGTTTTTTTTGTAAGCAACGGGGACATAAAATCCTTGTATGACAGTACGCCTGAAATGACGACGTCTATGACTGAAGGTATTTTAAGTTGTAAGCATTCTTTTAAGGCGCTGGCTAATGCCTCTGGTGTTGTGACTTTTATCCCGTGGCAGCCCATGCTTTGGGCGATGGCAGCATGATTAAAGTCGTGAAATTGTGCACCAAAGGGGCCGCGGATATGCGTCGACCACCCGAGCATGCGATTATTGAACACCACGGTCACGATCGGAATGTCGTGCTCAATTGCGGTCATCAAACCATTCATTGTCATAGAAAAACCACCATCGCCACACACGGCGATAACGGGTACTTTAGGGTGAATCAATTTGACGGCTAAGGCTGAAGGGATGGCATAGCCCATGGGCCCGCCACCCGCTGCCTGTAAAAAACCTCCGGCACGTTTGGTTTGATAGCAATGCATCATGAAAATACGATTTTCGCCTGCATCGCAAGTGACGATCGCATCTTCAGGCAGGGCGCGCATCATTTCTGCAATCACGCGCTGCGGGACCATCGGTAAAGATGAGTCTCGATAGGCTTTGTCATTGAAATATCCGAGCTTCTTGCGTAAGGTCGCGACGCGTGCTGCACCGTTTCCGTTGATCCGCGTTTTATTTTTTGTTGCGACTGCTTGTAGTCTGGCAAGCACGATCCCAGCATCTCCAATCAGCACGTGCTCGACTGGAAATGTCCACGAAGCGTTGAGCGTTTCAACATCAATTTGAATCAATGTTTGTTTGACAGGATTCAGCAGTGAAGTGTGTTCATTGATTGTGTCAGAGGCGGTGAGTTTTGATCCGACAACGATTACGAGATCGGCGCCAGAGACGCAGGCGTTTGCAGCAGGTGTGCCGTAGGTGCCGTAGACGCCGAGCGCGAGCGGATGTGTTTCAGCAAAAACGCCTTTGCCCGAGGGCGAAGTCACTACGGGGATGTCTAGGACCTCTGCGAAGGCCTGCAATTGCGCATACGCTTGTGCGATACGCACGCCATTGCCTGCAATGATGACTGGGCGTTTGGCTTGGCTCAATGCGGCCGTTGCCTGGGCCACTCGAGTTTCATCGACTGCGTTTGAACGCGCGATCAGATAAGGTTGCGTGGCATACAGATTTGGCCGGCTCTCTTTTGGAACAACGCCGTTAAACGAGGTCACGCTAAAGAGCACGGCAACGGGCCCAGGTTGGCCCGCGGTGGCATGTTTGATCGCAAGCTGCGTGGCATGGACGGCCGCCGCAGGGTGATGCGCCTCGAGTACTTGTTTTGTCACGCCACCAAAGCTTTGTCTGGCGTCCCAGCCGCCATAATCCCCCGTACCAGTTTGGTAGGGGCCATGCAAAGACAGCTCTGGTGAATCGCTAAAGTCTGTCAGTAACAGCATGGGCGAGCTTGAAAGGTGGGCTTCGATTGTGCCCAATAAGCCATTGCCCAAGACCCAGGGCCCTTGGCCCACCAGAACACCGGGTTTACGGGTCAACCGCCCATAAATTTCAGCCATGGCGCTTCCTAGCGACTCCTCTCTCACCAGGACGGTTCGAATCGTCTTCTGAAAGTCGCCTAAAGCAGCCCAAATGTGTCCAGAGTGCCCACCCGCGATACCGAAGACCAGATCGATACCGGCATCTTCAAGTACCTGTACGATGCCGTGGGCAGCAGACACTTCTTTTTTAAATAACTTCTTCACTGTCATGAGGTCTCCGTTATCATTTTGTGCTTGAAGGTCGCTAGCGCTGACTCAGTTGACGTAAAGTACCATTTCAAGACCAAGGGTACGAATCGATCGTTCGATTTTAGTCAATAATCCGGCGATTTCGCCAAAGCAGCTGAAGGGTGCGGGTTATTTAAACGCGACGGTCATCGAGGTAAACAGTGGACACTTCACGCCTCAGGGCGGTATCGTACGGATCCAATTAATGAGTATTTGATTGCAATTAAATTTGCAGTTTTAAAAATCGCTACAGGTGTGAATCATGGCATTGTCGTATACGCAAAATCTTGAGGATTATCATCTTTCACTGGCTTTTGCGGGTCAAGAACGCGGGTTTTATATTGATATCGGGGCAGGACATCCAGTTGCCGATAATGTTTCTCTTTGGTTTTATGAACGTGGCTGGAACGGTATCGTTGCCGAGCCAATCCCAGAGTTGGCTAACTTATATAAAAAAATTCGAGAGCGCGATACGGTCTATCAGGGTTTGATTGGCCGTGAGGTTGGGACGGTTGATTTTTTTCATGTCAACCGGTTACATGGTTTCTCAACCACGATTGAATTACATGCAGATGTTGCCAAAGAGTTCGGCGCCGACTATCAACGCCTGTCTTTACCCATGCTGACTTTATCTAAATTATGCGAAGCTCATCAGGTCAAGCAAATTGATTTTTTGAAGATAGATGTCGAAGGTGCCGAAAGTGACGTGTTAGCAGGCAACGACTTTAATCGTTTTCGTCCGAAGGTGATTGTGGCTGAAGCGGTAACGCCCGGAAAAGGCGAACCCGCTTGGGATGCCTATGAGCCCCTGCTATTGGCGAATGGTTATAAATTCAGGCTCTTCGACACCCTGAACCGTTTTTATGTTGCTGAAGAATGTCCTGAAATTTTTGAGCGCTTACCTGCAGAACGTGCGCCTTGGGATGATGTCACGCATATGTACGAAATTGGCCGCGCGCCTGAACAGACGAATCACCCTGACTTTGCGTTGGCGCAACAACTTGCACGCGGATTTTGGGCTGCATTACCGCATATGGATCAAGCGGTTTTACAAGATATCATTTTGAGAGGTAAACGCGCAGGTGATGTCGCAGCCTTCGAACAAATCAGCTCACCTGAGATGCGCATTGCGCTTGGTCGTATCGCTTGTGGGTATGATGGCGGTCAGATCATCAATGAATAGATGTAGCTCGCCATGTTAGCGAGCATACAAAACCAGTCACTGCCATTGGCATTAAAATGAACTTATTAAAATGAAATCAAACCACAAAGGAGCCACACCATGATTCATGTTCTAGCCGTCATCACTGCCAAACCGGGGCTGCGCGATACCATTCTGACGCACTTTCGCGCGAATGTTCCGGCAGTGAAGGCCGAAAAGGGTTGCATCGAATACGGTGCGGCGATTGATGCCGAAAATGCACCTGCGATCCAAACCCCTTGGGGCCCAGATACTTTTGTGGTGATTGAGAAATGGGAAAGCATGGACGCACTGAAGGCCCACTCAGTTGCTCCGCACATGGCGGCGTATGGTGCTAAGACTAAAGAGTTTATTGCGAGTCGCGTGATTCATCTGTTGTCACCGACGTAATTTGACCCATCAAAAAAAAGCCAAGAGTCTATAACACGAATCTTGGCTTTTTTAATGCGTAGACGCGAGTGTTTCCGCTTTTAAATCGTTGCTTTTTTGGTGCGTG
>CALQNE010000180.1 GCA_943331855.1 Bordetella parapertussis | reverse complement strand
TGTCGCTGCACTGCGATTTGAAACGTCATGTGGCCTGATCCCACAAGCACCGCCGCAATCATGAGCGAAGGTAAGCTTTGCCAGGCGAAGGGAACCAGAGACCCGACCACGACCATGATGGCGCTGACACGCATTGGCTTATAGGGCCCGATTGCATCAATCAATCGACCCGCTTTGACTGAGCAAAGCATGGGCAGCAGGGCAAAAACGGCGATCAGTATGCCGACCTCGAGGGTGGAGCGACCGAGTTCGAGTGCGGTCAGTGTGACGGCAACTCGCCCTCCCGAGATCGCAATATGCACAAGCATGATCAACAGGCAGAGCACCCCTGCGCTAGCAAAAGCAGAGGGGGGGGATTGGGGCGAAGGTTGCGGGGGCGACATACTCACAGTATTAAGGGTAAATTGTGTTCCTCCTGCGGGCTCTTGTCGAGCACGCTGTGCGATTTTTTGGGTAGATCATGCAAAAAGGCCACGCAACAGAGCAACTGAGCCACACTTTCGATGTCGATCGGCGTTTTGGCGGGCTTGATCGTTTGTATGGCGCGCAGGCTAGTCTTGCACTGCAGCAGGCTCACGTAGCTGTGGTCGGGATCGGCGGTGTCGGCTCTTGGGCGGCTGAGGCGCTTGCGCGCAGTGGCTTGGGCACCCTCACCCTGATCGATCTTGATCACGTGGCCGAATCGAATATCAATCGCCAGGTACATGCTTTGTCGGACACCTTGGGTCAGTCTAAGGTTGCTGCAATGTCTGAGCGAATCCAGGGCATTCATCCAGGATGCAACCTGATCTTGATTGACGACTTCTTAACGCCTGAAAATGTCGAGCAATTGTTACCCGTTCAAATCGACGTGGTGATCGACTGCACCGATCAGGTTGCCGCGAAAATCGCAATGGTGCTCCAGGCGCGTGCCCGTAAACAGACTCTGGTTGTATGCGGCGGTGCGGGTGGCAAGACAAACTCGCTGGCGCTGCAGGTTGGGGACTTGGCCGAGGTGACGCATGATGCCTTGCTTGCCCGTGTGCGCAATGTGTTGCGACGCGAGCACCGTTTTGCGCGTGCGTCAGACTCGGCTGGAAAGGCGCGTAAGCGCATCCCTAAAATGGGCGTGCGCGTGCTTTGGGTGAATCAGCCCACCCGCTTGCCCGAGGCGTGGCAGCAAAATGAGGGCGAGCAGGCCCTGCAAGGCTTGTCTTGCGCTGGGTACGGTTCAACGGTTACTGTCACAGCAGCGATGGGATTTGCGGCTGCAGCAGAAGCAGTGAATACTATCTTGAAAGCGCGAACGGTAATCGCGCACGAACAATAATGACGACAACATGAATCAGAACAAAGCGCTAGAAAAAATCTTATCAATGGCCGATTTTGAACGCGAGGCTGAAAAACGCCTGCCTCGCCCGATCTTTGGTTATGTTTCAGGTGCCTGCGAAGACTGTCAATCCTTGCGTGCAAATCGTGATGTTTTTTCTGAATACGAGTTCGTCTCGCGCACGCTGGTCGATGTTTCAAGCCGCTCTCAAGAAATAGAATTATTTGGCCAGACTTTTAGTGCGCCGTTTGGAATGGCCCCCATGGGGATCACCGCGATGTCAGCCTACAGGGGGGATATTGTGTTGGCCGAAGCTGCTAAGCGTGCCAATATTCCGATGATCATGAGCGGTTCTTCGCTGATCAAAATGGAAGAGCTTGTTGAGCGCGCGCCCGACGCCTGGTTTCAGGCCTATCTGCACGGTAAAACTGAAGATATTTCGCCGCTGATTGATCGCGTCGATGCTGCAGGGTTTAAAACCCTTGTGATTACCGTAGACACGCCTGCATCCTCTAACCGTGAAAACAATGTTCGTACCGGGTTCTCGACCCCATTGAAGCCCAACTTACGTCTGGCATGGCAAGGCTTAACCCATCCTCGCTGGTTGTTCGGCACCTTGTTTAAAACACTTTGGCATCATGGCATGCCACATTTTGAAAACTCATTCGCGACACGGGGCGCGCCAATTATTTCAGCCAATGTTGCGCGGGATTTTTCGGCGCGTGGACAATTAAATTGGGATCATGTGCGCGACATTCGCAAACGTTGGAAAGGGCCGCTTGTCATCAAAGGTATTTTGCATCCGGCCGATGCGGCACTAGCGCGTCAATGTGGCATGGATGGGGTGATCGTATCGAATCACGGCGGTCGTCAATTAGACGGCGCGGTGGCACCGTTGCGCGTACTGCCTCAAATTGTTGAGCAGTTCAAAGATGGTCCGGTCATGCTTGATAGCGGCGTGCGTCGCGGTAGCGACATGATGAAAGCCTTGGCCTTGGGTGCGCGTAGCGTGTTTTTAGGCCGTCCTTTCAACTATGCTGCGGCTGTAGGCGGTCCAGAAGGGGTTGATCACGGCATTTCGTTATTGCAACAAGAAGTCTCGCGCAATATGGCCATGATGGGAATCAACCGACTGCGTGAACTGACGCCTGAGTCATTGTTATATGTTGGTCGCGCCGCTCGCTAGATAACGCGGTGCAAGCAAGATCGTTGATAGATTCATTACCAACTACTTATTCGTTTAAACCACTACCGATTTAATTACATTTTTATTGGAGCAGACATGTCACAACTCGGATTTGCAATCAATATCCATAAACACACCGTAAGCGATGCCACGTTGAAGCGTTTTGCGAAACTCGCTGTCGCCAATATTAGTGACGTGATGAGTCGCACGAACGGAACGGTTGACTTGCGTCCTTTTCATAAGGGCGGAAAAATCTTGGGCCGCGCGTTTACAGTGAAGACTGCGCCAGGCGACAATTTGATGGTGCATAAAGCCATTGACATGGCTGCACCAGGTGACGTCATTGTGGTCGATGCAGGTGGCCCTCAGCGCAACGCCATCATTGGTGAAATCATGTCAACACTTGCGGCAAGCCGCAAGATTGCAGGCATCGTGATTGACGGTCCGATTCGCGATGTTGACAGTATCGGAAAAAATAAATTTCCGGTCTTTGCGCGTTCAGTGTCGCATCGTGGCCCATACAAAGAAGGCCCGGGCGAGATCAATGTCGCAGTATCGATCGATGGCATGGTTGTTTATCCAGGCGACATTATCGTGGGTGATCACGATGGCTTGTTTGCAATTCGCCCGCAGGGTGCGGATGCCTTGGCCAAGCTCGTTGAGGCTGTTGAGAAAAAAGAGAAAAATATTCTTGCACAAATTGCAAAAGGTACGCTTGACCGGTCTTGGGTTGATCAAGCCTTGCGCGCCAAGGGTGTGTTGAAGTAATCGAATAAAAAAGAGAGACATTATGAAAAAGCAAGTCGTACGTTTTGATTTTTGGATAAACCCTGTCTTTGATCAGCATCTTAATGGGGTATCTGATATTGACCTCACCGTTTGCCGCTACTCGGATGACGAAAAGAAGACTCTTGAAATTTTTAAAAATACCCACGTTTATCATATTTGCGCGGCGCGCGATGAAGTCCCACCGCAGTGGTGGGTGAACGAAGACTTGCTGAAAAAGAGCCCGAATTTATTATGTGCTTCAGCCTCGGGTGCTGGCTACGATCCAATCGATCTTGCGGCCTGTAATCGCCATGGTGTACTGGTAGTGAACCAATCAAGTTGCAATGCAGATTCAGTGGCTGAACATGCAATGGGTCTGATGTTGTCGGTGAAGCACCGCATTACGGCCTGTGATCGCATTATGCGCGCAGCGGCATACACCACGCGTGAAGACTTGATGGGTAACGAGATTCGTGGCTTGACGCTCGGTATTGTTGGCATGGGTAATATTGGGCGACGTGTGGCTCAGCTGGCCAAAGCGTTCGGCATGACAATCATTGGCCATGACCCATTTTTGTCCGACGAAGAAATAAAAGCGCGTGGCGCAAAGTCTGTCAGCTTTAATGAATTGCTCTCGCAGTCGGATGTCATTACGGTGCACTGTCCGCGCTCGCCAGAAACGCTCAACTATTTTGGTGCCGAGCAATACCGTGCGATGAAAAAAGGCGCAGTGTTTATGTCGACAGCACGAGGTGGTATTCACGACGAAACAGCCTTGTATGAAGCCTTGCGTGATGGGCATTTGTCAGGCGCTGGGTTGGATGTTTGGTCAGTTGAACCGCCGGCGCAAGACAATCCTCTACTGTCGTTGCCAAACGTGACGGCAACTTATCACATTGCAGGTGTTACGCACGAGGCGCGACGTAATGCAGCCTCGATGGCGGCTGAACAGATCGAGGGCATGCTTAAAGGTCAACGCGCTCCGCGCATGGCCAATCCTGAAGTCTGGCCCGTGTTTCTTGAGCGCTACAAAAAGATGTTTGGTTAGCAGTTTGAGCGGTGTACCCTTGGGTGCTGACGCAGCACTCAAGCGGTTATATAACGATTAAACGCAATACTTTAAATGACGTTAAACGTGGCACTTAAAAAGACGGAATGTTAACGATGAAAAATTTTTTAAAGAACTTCGTTCAGCAGGCTTTAATCAGCAGTGCGCTGTTACTGGGATTAACAGGGGCAGTGACTGCCGCAGGCTATCCCGACAAGCCAATCACCATGATTGTGGCGTATGGACCAGGCGGTGGCACCGATTTAATCGCACGTTTAATTGCGCCCTATGTTGAAAAATATTTAGGTAACGATGCACGGATTGTGGTGAGTAACAAAGCGGGGGCGGGCGGTGCGATCGGCTTTACAGAAATCGCAAAGGCTGCACCCGATGGATACACGATCGGTTTTTTAAATACGCCTAATTTGATTTCGATCCCAATTGAGCGTCAGGCTGGCTATACCTGGAGAGGATTCGACCTGATCGGCAATTTGGTAGATGATCCTGGTGCCTTCACCGTGAACACTGCCAGTCCACTGAAAGATCTGAAAGACTTAGTCGCATACGCCAAGGCAAATCCAGGTAAGGTGACCGTGGGCACGACCGGTATCGGCTCGGATGATCACTTGGCGATGCTCTTTTTTGAGCGGGCGGCGGGTGTGAAAATGACGCATGTCCCCTACAAAGGCTCGGCTGAGGTGCGCACGGGCTTGCTAACGGGGCAATTGTCGGTTGGAGCGATTAACGTTGGTGAAGCTTTGCAATTCATGCAAGGTGGCGCCCCGATGCGGATGTTGGGTCAGATGTCGCTTAAGCGCACAAACTTGGCACCTGATACTCCCACGTTTGCAGAGCAAGGGTTTCAGATGGAAAGCGCTTCGCTGCGTGGGCTCGCCGCACCGAAAGGGCTGCCCGCTGACGTTCGTGAAAAACTGGTCAAGGCTGTTGCTCAAGCCGCTGCCGATCCTGGTTATTTAAAGCAAGCCGCTTTGTTGTTTGCCCCTGTGCGTTACCTGGCTCCAGTGGCTTACGAAAAAGAATTGCTCTCTACCGAAAAAGACTTGCTTGACCTATGGAAAATCGCGCCCTGGAAAGAGTAACTCGGCGCGCTGCACATCAAACCAACCCCGCAGCCCGTTTGACAGTCTCAGACTGGCTGCGGGCCGTTCAAAGTCAGCGCGCGTCAGGACGGCTTCTCGTACTTGGCGCGTGTTCAATAAATGCTGTCGCATGACGCCGCCCAGTAACCCGCAGTCTAAGGGCGGCGTGACCCAGTCGCCGTCTTTTTTAATGTAAATATTTGAGCGACTACCCTCGCACAACTCATCGCGTTCGTTTAAAAAAATCAAATCAAAAAAATCGTGATGTGCGGCGAGCCACTGTGTCGTTGGGTCGTACCAAGGGCGATGGGTGGTTTTATGTTGCAGCAGCCTTTCATGGCTATCGAGCGCGAGTGATGCAAGCGCAATCAAAGGGCGTGTTTGCAGGTTCGGCAATGGCGCTGTCGTAACGTGAATCTGTCCATCGAGCCTCATTAAGAGGCGAACCCGCGTTCGATCAGTGAGGGTCGTCGAACTCAACAAAGCTGTTTCGATCGTTTTCTCAACGGCAACTTGGCCCGGCCAGTTAAACCCCAGGTTCAGTGCAGAAGCCTGCAGGCGCTGCAAATGCCCGACAAGCATTGGGATTTGACCTTGCGAATCAGCGCGCATGGTTTCAATTAATTCAAAGCGGTGGGCATTCGTTGTCATTTTCAATACAATTATGGCATTGCCGCCTTTTCAGGAAAGCCCCATGTTACTTAGATCCGATAAAAATAGAAGATTTCTAGCGCTGGTGTCCCTGTGCGCTGGTTTGGCGGTGCTCGTTGGTTGCTCAAGCAAGGGGTCGGGCGACGCAAATCAGGCGAATCAGTTAGCGGCGGCAGATTTTGCCAAACAAAACGGTAAAGTCACCATCACCTTTGACAGTAAAGGCCAGTGGGAGTCGATTAGCGCGATCGCGATGGCAGCCGTTTCGACTAATTCGGCAGAGGCGCGTGAGCAGGCTGTGACGATCGCCACGTTACGGGCGCGTCGAAATATCGCAGAGTTCTTATCAACCGATATCAACTCATCGCGCAGCCTGGTGGTGGTTTCTAGAACCCTACAAAAGGCCAATGAAAAAGGTACGGCGGAAAGCAGTGCTCAGCCGATCGCACTCACTGACGATGAAATGGGTGAGGTCGATAAAGACATTAAAAATGGCACCGCACAAAACACACGAACAGATGACAACTCTTTCACGATTGCCAATACGGTACGTGAGCGTATTACGTCAAGTAGTGCTGCAATTCTGAAAGGTGTGGCCGTGGTCGCCCAAGATACCTCACCAGACTTTAAGACTGTTCGTGTGCAGGTCAAAGGCGAGCGACGCTACATCGGTGTAGCGAACTCTATTCGCATGGATATGGCAAAATAAATTCCGGCTTGACTATCGTGTTGCGATTCATTGGTGCCGCTGTCAAGGCTGCTCGACCGACGTGGCTCTTGCTAAGCGGTCTGGCGCTGTGCGTATGGTTGTCGGGCTGTGCTACGACAGAGCGGCAAGCGCAACTCGAAGGGCCTGGTATTTTTGTACGCGCAACGGGCGAGGCCTCGACCAAAGCACAGGCGCTTGATCAAGCGTTTCGCGATGCGGTTCAGCAAGCGACGGGCGTCGTGATTAGTTCGCAACAGCAAGTCCTTAACAATCAACTCGCGCGTGACGAAATCTTAAGCTATAGCAGTGGCTTTATTGTCTCCCATGAAGTGGTACGCGAGCAAACGCTTGCGTCGGGTCGCCACCGTATCGAGATTAATGCGCTGATTTCCAGCACTAAACTTGCCGAGCGCTTGTTGTCTGGAGGTCCGAGCCAGCGCACCGTGGGCGCACAAACGCAGCAAATTTATGGTC
>CALQNE010000179.1 GCA_943331855.1 Bordetella parapertussis | reverse complement strand
TACGGTGAGGAGGCCGTGACCGTTAAGACCTCGGGGGCGGTCGCCAGTAAACCGATCGGCATAAAGTCGCGGTGGACATCGTATGCCAGGTTCGGATAAACGACGGGACCAATACCAAGCGGGTTCGCGGCGGCCACCAGCGTATAACCGTCGGGTTGGGCTTTTGCGGCTGCGGCGTAGCCAATCGTGGCGCCCGCGCCTGGACGATTTTCAACGATGACTTGTTGATTCCAGAACTGCCCCAAGCGTTGTGCAACGGTACGCGTCAAGAGATCGATGCCACCGCCCGCGGCATAGGGGGTGATGATGCGCAAAGGTCGATTCGGAAACTCTTGCGCCTGCGCAATCGTTGCGAACAGGCTCAGTAGCGTTAATAGCAGGGCGAGTAATCGGTTCAAGGTGCACCTCTTGTCATCATCATTTCGTGTCTAGTCTGCAACGTGGCGCTTCAATATCTAAGCCAGTAGTGATCCGTATCCGGGCAGCACAGGTGCGACTCCGGCCAGGCGTAATGCGTTCCACATCATGGCGCTTGAACTTGAGATCACGGGCTTGCCTAAATCTTGTTCTAGGGCGCCGACAATGGACACGGTCGGCATGCCGACGCCACTCAAAAAAATGGCTTGCGCTTCAGGGACGTCGACCGACTTCCCTAAGCGATAAGCTCGGTTTGGTGGTTCTTCAAAGATACTGCGAACATTGCGTAACCAGTCAAAGTTGACAACTTCGATGCCGTAGCTTTCAAGGTTTTGTTTGCCTTGCATCGTCAGATTTTCGTCGTAAGGCGTACCTAGTGCAACTTTTTTTATGCCAAGTGCGTTGAGTGCGGCGATGACGCTGCCAAAGGCCGTGATGAAGTGCAGGCCAAAGCGATCTTCTAAGCGTTTGGCGAGGTCTGCTTCTTTTTCGCGTCCGAGGTAATAGCTCGTTGCGGTGTGCGCAAGTGCGATGACATCAGGTTTAATCATCGACAGCATTTCAACAGATTCGTCCAGATGTTCGATCTGTGTCGCAATGCGCGCTTCGATTCCGTTGAGTGTGCCGTCGGCTCCACGGGAGATCATGCGGCCAAAGTGTACAGATACCCCCTTAGGGGCCATCTCAAACATCTCTGGCTCGACTGTAGGTGTTCCAGCCGGTACTAGAAAGCCTAATTTTGCACGCCAACCAACCATGACATCAATCCTTTTTTAATAATCGTTTATTTTTTGGTTTTTGCTTTTATTTTTGCTTTTTCTTTGGCGTGCGAAACCGCATCAAGTTCAGCCAGCAAGTCTGCTGGAGGCATGGCGTAGCTACCCATACGTCCAATCCCGATGCCGAGCTTGCGTTGCATAGTGATCATCATTTCGGCATATAAAAATGACGTCGATACACAATCGAGCACTGAGAGTCGACCAATCGGATTGACATTGCTTCGCTGAATGATCAAGTTCAAAATGCCTTCTGCCGGCACAATGAGATCCGCACCGTCTGCCTTAGCTTGTTCTGCGGTCGCTAAAAAATCGCTGACGACCTGCTTAGGCTTTTTAAGCGCCACATTCAAGATGTCTTCGTCTACCGGGTGTGCAAGCGAGTAATAGCCCGACACACGGCTTTCAAGACCGTGACGCTTCACAAGCGCTTTGACGCGTTTGACGTTTGCGGGTGCAAGCGTGGTGAGCGCAAATTTCTCTGCCATTGAACAGGCGACTAAAAGCGTGCATTCAGGCATTGAAATCACCGGAATGTTCAGCAAGGATCTGATCTCTGGCAAAAAGGGTTCACTGAAGCTGCCAAGAATGACTGCGTCAAATTTATTTTTTTCGGCAGCACGGCAAATATCGATCACTTCAGTTTGAAGGATCAGTTTTGCATAGCTGTATTGCAAAACCTCGGCTGGCATCCGGCCGTGATAGTTTTCTTCAGCGACGCCATTGAAAACAATTTGCGTGCCGGCAGAGCAATATTTTTTTGCGTGTTCTTCAAGTGCCGTGCGATAGTTGGTTAACGTCGCGAGTTGAGTCATGGATTGATACCAGATGCGCATGCCCATTATGTCTCCTGAGTGTCTTTGTGTTTTTCGTTTGTATGGATTATATCGGTTGAATGCGTCGATATTTTGATGTTTAGAGGCAAAATGTCTCGTAAACTCATGATTACTCTATTTCAAAAATAAAAAAGCAGCGGAGAGTTCTTGTGAATAAACGGCAATTGTTATTGGGTGGCGTGGCCTGCGCCCTAACGTCTAAGCTGGGCGTAAGTTGGGCTCAGGCAAGCGATTATCCAAATCGTGCGATTCATTTGATTGTGCCCTCAGAGGCGGGTGGTGGCACCGACTTTACGGCGCGCACAATTGGGCTCAAGCTGTCTGAATTGCTTGGCCAATCGCTGGTTGTGGACAATCGACCGGGTGCAGCGGGCAATATCGGCGTTGAGCAGGGCGCGCGCGCCGCGCCTGATGGCTACACCTTAGTGATGCCAATTACGTCATTGCCGATGAGCCCCTGGCTTTATCCTAAGTTGCCTTACGATCCTGTTAAAGATTTCTCGCCAGTTATTCTGGCCTGTGCTGCGCCGCTCATCATGGTGGTCAATCCTCAACTGCCTGCCAACAACGTGCAAGAGTTCATTGCGTTGGCAAAAAAACAACCAGACCAACTGAATTATGCCAACTCAGGCAATGGCACCACCGCGCATTTGGCCGGTGAGCTCTTCAAGAAAATGGCTAATATAAAAATGGAGAGCGTGAACTATAAAGGTGGCGGTTCTTCGGTGATCGACACCGTTGCAGGTCGAGTACAGATGTATTTTTCAACAATTCCAGCTGCATTGCCGCATTTGAAGTCCGGCAAGTTACGCGCGCTTGCCGTGACCTCTAAACACCGTGTCGAGATGGTCCCTGATGTGCCGACTGTTGATGAGTCCGGCTTGCCGGGTTTTGAAGTGGTTGGCTGGTTCGGTATTTTTGCCCCGACTGGCACGCCAAAAAATGTCATTGTGAAGTTAAACGAAACGATCAATACCGTGTTAAAAATGCCTGAAATTCAGGCGCGTTTGGCTCGACAGGGGTTGATTCCAGGGGGCGGTACGCCTGAGGCTTTGAGAGATTTGCTCAAGTCTGATCTGGACAAATGGGGAAGGCTCATTAAGGAAATCGGCCTTAAAACGGCAGAATGAGCAGTGCTCGATCTTAAGTGGTTAAGTCCACGTTAAAGGATGTGATGATGATGAATCCCGGAAGACGTTTGCGCGAACTCATTGCGGCGCCTGACATTTTGGTGATGCCTGGAATTTTTGATGGGTACAGCGCGCGTTTGGTGCAGCGCTCTGGTTTTAGTGCTGGCTTTTTGACAGGGGGTGGAATCAGCGAGTCACGTCTGGGCCAGCTTGATATTGGTTTAATGGGTCTAGAAGAGAACCTGCAAAGTTGTCGTGCGATGGTGGCGTGTTGTGATTTGCCCATGATTGCGGATGGCGATACCGGTTACGGTAACGCGGTGAACGTGCATCACACGGTACGCGCGTTTGAACAAGCAGGCGTGGGTGGGTTAATGCTTGAAGACCAGGTTTGGCCTAAACGCTGTGGTCATATGAAGGGCAAAGAAGTTATTTCGGCAGAAGAAAATGCCGAAAAAATCCGAGCGGCGGCGCAGGCGCGACGTAATCAGGATTTTGTAATCAAATCGCGCACTGACGCATACGGCACACATGGTTTAGCTGAAGCGATACGACGCTTGAATCTTTATGCCGAGGCGGGTGCCGACCTTTTGTTTGCCGATGCGGTGTTGGCTGAGCAAGATATTGCGACTTTAGTCAAAGAGACAATCAAACCCGTTTCTGTCAATATGGGTTTTGGCATTCGAACGCGGTCAACGACGCCTTTGATTTCAGCCAAACGGCTTGAGGATTTAGGCGTGTCTGCAGTGATCTACCCAAGGTTACTGACGGCGGCTGCGGTGCAAGGCATGATCAACGGTATGCAGGCGTTACAGGCCTCGCTTGGAAAAGACGAAATTGTGAACCGTCCGGATTTGGCTGTTTCGTTTGAAGAGCTAAACGAGTTGTGCGGTTACGCTGAGTCGCAAGAACTAGAGCAGCGCTATTTGACTAAAACAGAATTAGACAAAAAATACATACGCTAGAAAGTACTGAGTGCCTATTGCGCCCACTCGAGGTCATGAAAATTAAACCCGCCTTCTAAGGTTGGTTTGATGATTTCGAAGTAGGGTGAAACATCAAAGTCGCGCGGCGTCAAAAGACTAAAGTGCTTCGGCCTAAAGTGCTTGGGTTCAAACGAATATTGCGTCGAGGACGTCAGGGCACTGGTTTCTAGAGCCAGAATCGGGTAGCGAACGGTAGCAAAAGCTTGAGCAATCAACGTTGAGCAAATGGCGCGCGTGGGATCACCACTGCCAAGTGCAAGTAGCTTGCGCCGATACCGAGAGGGGATCGGAGGCGTCGGGAACAGATAGCGCGCCAGATCAAAGACGTTACGAAGATCGTATTGGTGCCCGAGCTGTGAGAGGGCATACTGAATGACAGCTTCGCACTCGGTTGTGCTGAGGCCCACGGGTCGACAAATCCGTGTGTGAAGGTGGGCAAAGCGTTCAAGGCTACTGCTACAGACGCCTCGAACTGTGTCTGCTTCTATTAGGCAGTGATCCTCTGGGGCGCGATCGCCCAGATAATCGAATCCAACAAATAACGCAGCATGCGACCAGGTTGATTGTGTTAAATATTTGATCGCGGAACTGATTCTGGTGCGTCCCTCTACAAGAAGAACATCGCCTGGACGCAAGGTTTCTTGTAGATGGAGCGGGTTAGAGGGTGGCGCGGTCGAGCCGACCGGTATCTCTTTGGTTAGATAGGTGGCCAGCCATTTGCCGATTGATAGCGTCAGCCGATTCATGACTATTTTTTACGGCGTGCATCCACCCGGGCAACTAAATCGCGTTCGGCGGCATCAAGCTTATCGAGGCCAACCAATTTTTGTCGTTCTTGAAACGAAGTCATGCGATCGAGCATGCTTTCGGTTGTGCCCTCTTTGCGTAGTACTTCAAGCCCTTGTCTGATTGCGAAGGAGCCAAGGTAAAGCGCGGCGTTTGCATAAAGAATGACGTTAAAACCCATTGCAAGCAATTCTTTCTCAGGCACGAGTGGCGTGCGACTGCGTTCGATCATGTTGGCGACTAAAGGCGTGCCTTTGAATTCTTTGCTGATACGCTGTAATTCTTCGATGCTATTTGGCGCTTCGACAAATACCATATCTGCACCAATCTCTCGGTAGGCATGCGCACGCTCTAAAGCAGACTCTAGCCCTTCAGGACCGCGCGCGTCGGTGCGGGCAATGATTACGAAGTTTGGGTCAGTTCGAGCGTCGAGTGCTGCTTGTAAGCGGTAGAGCATTTCTTCGACCGGTGCGACTGACTTGCCTTCAAAATGTCCACAGCGTTTGGGAAATACCTGATCTTCGATGTGCAGCCCTGCAGCACCGATTCGCTCGTATAACTTGATGGTACGTTTGACGTTGGCTACACCACCAAAGCCGGTATCGCAATCGGCAATGACGGGGACTGAGACTGCGTCTGAAATTCTTTCGACCTGACTGGCCAGTTCGTTTAACGTGATTAAACCAATATCAGGGCCACCTAAATATGTATTTGCAGTGCCGCCGCCGGTGACATAAACAGCTGGAAAACCAGCTTGTTCAATCAATTTTGCTGTGAAGCAGTCGGTCGCACCAGGTACGATACCGGGGCCGCCTGCGGCGATGAGTGCTCTGAGTTTTGCGGTACGTGGATTCATGAATCGTCTCGATAGTGATTAGTAATTAGTGATTAGTGATTAGTGATTAGTTATTAGTAACGTACATTAGGTTGCTTGCTGGTATTTGCGTCGCTCAGCGGCCATGTCCGGTAAAAACCAGGCGACGAGCCCAAGAATGGGCAAGAAAGAACAGAGCTGATAAACGAAGCTAATCCCGTTCAGGTCGGCGAGCCATCCCATCACCGCTGCACCTAAACCGCCTAGGCCAAACGAAAAGCCGAAAAACATGCCGGAGACAAAACCGACGCGACCGGGCATCACCTCATGGGCAAAGACCAAAATGGCCGGAAATGCGGAGGCCATAAGCAAGCCGATAATGATCGTTAGCACGCCGGTCCAGAATAGATCTGCGTAGGGCAAAGCGAGGGTAAAAGGTAGTGTGCCCAGGATTGAAATCCAAATCATGGGTCTGCGGCCCAGGCGATCTGTGAGTGCGCCACCGATTAGTGTGCCAATCGCGATCGCAGCCATAAATATAAAGAGCTGAACCTGCGCGGCTTGCACGGGCAGATCGAAACGCTCGATCAGGTAAAAGGTAAAGAAAGAGGTCAGACTTGCGCTGTAGACGTTTTTTGAAAACAGTAACAACATCAATATCGTGATTATGAATAGCATGCGGGCCCGCGGTAAATCCGATGCTGGGTTTACGTTTGCCGCTGTCGCCGATTTGTTGCTGGGCTTGATATGAGCGCCATACCATTTACCGATGCGGGTTAAGAACACGATCGCGATCAGTGCGGCCAAAGACACCCAGGCGATCGCCGTCTGACCGTGCGGCAATACAACAAAGGCAGCAAGCAGTGGGCCGACAGCTTGGCCGACGTTGCCACCAACTTGAAAGAACGCCTGCGCCGAGCCAAACTTTCCGCCAGAGGCCATGCGCGCGACGCGCGAAGCCTCTGGGTGAAAGATGGCAGAGCCTGTGCCGATGAGGCTGGCTGCGATCAAAATAATTGCGTAAGTGGGTGCGACTGAGAGCAACAGCAAACCGATCAGCGTCGAACCCATGCCAATTGCGAGTGAAAAAGGCATGGGGTTTTTGTCTGTATAAAAGCCCACCGTTGGTTGCAAAAGCGATGCGGTCAATTGAAAGGCGAGCGTGATGATGCCGATTTGTGTGAAATCCAGGCTGAACTCGGATTTGAGTAGTGGATACAAAGCTGGGATTAAGGACTGAATCAAGTCATTCAAAAAATGACAGAAGCTCAGGGAAACCAGAATTGGGATCGCGGCACTCTGCGCAGTCACACTGCTTGTTGGTGTTGCGGCAGGGGTGGTTGTTTTATTCATCAAAGTCAGTGGGTCAGGCGTGTGTGAGGTTGTTGTTCTAAACAACGCAGCTTAATCGATCAGCGAGCCCACCGATTCTATGCAGGGCTCTGCCCTTTATGCAACATATTCAGAGAATCAGTCAAAATGAGGTACGCTAGCTGCGAACTGATTGCACCCGTTTGCTTTATTGCGATGCAGCATTTTGATTATTTTTAAAAAAAGGAACAACGATGCATGTAAATGGTGCC
>CALQNE010000178.1 GCA_943331855.1 Bordetella parapertussis | reverse complement strand
GCCTTCGCAGACCTCATTGCCCAAGGCTTTTACAAGATCAGGGTTTGCGGCCCAGCCCGGCATAATCCATTTGACGGGTACGCCCGATTGAAACCACTCACGCAAAATGATGGTTGAATCAGGTAGATACGAGCCCGTGACAATCACATCAGGCTTGGCGTCTAGAATTTTTTGTAGTTCGCTGCGATAGCTTGGACGATTTGGCTCGTAGGTGACGTGGGCAACTACTTTGCCGCCGGCAGCCTCCCAGGCCTTGGTGAAGCCTTGCGTATTTCCAAGACCCGAGGCGTTGTTAAAGGCCATAGTGGCAGGGCGTTTATAGCCATTTTTTTTGCAGATCTCGGCAAATGCTTGGCCAAAACGATCGTTGGTCGCTTGGTAGCGCCAGACTAAGTCCTTTGTATCCAAGTTCGAAATTGCAGGTGCACCTGACGTATTCATTTGGATAATGTTGGCGGCATCTGTTAAGGGCATGACGGCAAGCGTCACGCCAGAGGCCCAGGTCCCTAAAATCGCTTGAACTTTATTGATTTCAATCAGTTTTTTTGCAGCCAGGACTGCGGCATCCGGTTTTGTTTGACTATCTTCAGTAAATAGTTCAAGTTTGCTGCCGCCGGCACCACCCGCTGCATTAATTTCATCGACCGCCATCCGGATGGCCTGTTGCATGCCTGCACCGTAAGGGCTGCCCGCGCCAGTCACTGGGCACAGTGTTCCGATTTTGAAGACACCACCCGCTTGTGCCAACGCCAAACCTGGCAACATTTGTAAGGCTGCAGCGCTAGCGGATAGTTTCAGTATATTTCTGCGATTCATGGCGGTGTCCTCGAAAGTTTAAATTGAAGTTTTGTAGATTTTGCCATCTTTGATGATGACGTCAATATGATCGCCCTGACCTAACAGGCAGGTGATATCGGTGAGCGGATTGCCATCGACCACTAACAGGTCAGCGATGGCACCGACTTTGACTACGCCAAGCTTGTCCGTCATTCTCAAAATTTCAGCGCCGACTAAGGTCGCTTGCTGTAACACCATGCCATTACCCAGAATGTCGGCACGCAACTTAAGTTCTTCTGACTGGTGACGGTGCAAAGCACCTAACAAGTCTGTGCCGAGTCCCATCTTGACCCCAGCTTTTGCCAGAATCTCAAGCGCCTTTTTACCATCGCCTCGGACAGATTCAATCTTGGCCACCGACTCAGGCGGAAATCCAAGACTTGGACCCTCATTGGCCAATGCCTCATAAGTAATCAAGGTAGGCACCATAAAGGCTTGATGGTCGTGCATGATTTGGGCGGTTGCAGCATCGACCAGGTTACCGTGTTCGATGGTACGCACACCAAACCGAACTGCGCGACTGATTGCGCGTGGCGTATAGGCGTGTCCCATGACATACGTGCCTGCGTTTGAAGCTTCCTCAACGATGGCGCGAATCTCTTCTTCTGAATAGCCTAAGAAGTGGATTGGATCATTGGGTGAAGCAACACCGCCAGAGGCCATGATCTTGATCTGCGTGGCGCCTTTTTGAATTTCTTCGCGCACAGCCAGGCGCACGTTATCGACGCCATCGACGACGCGACCGATATTTCCTACCTTTTGTACGCAGGCGCACGGATCAAGAATATCAGTGCGGGCCCTGAAATCTCCATGCCCACCCGTTTGCGATAACGCACGGCCCGCCAGAAAAATCCGGGGCCCATCAACGATATCGGTACGCGTGGCTTCGGAGAGCGCCCAGTCTGCCCCACCGGCGTCTCGTACAGTGGTAAAGCCGCGCATCAGAATGCCCGCCAGGATGGGCACCGCGCGCAGCGTTGCCAAGGCATTCGGCAGATTTGCGTTGAGCCCTAGGTTGAGTTGCGAAGCCACGATGTGGGTATGGCAGTCGATCATGCCAGGCATCACGGTTTTGCCCTGTGCCTTGACGGTGGTTGCACCGGCCGGTGCCGTCAGTTTGGGCCCGATTTGGGTAATTTGACCGTCTTGAACCAGTACATCTGCTGGCGCCAGGGTCAAAGTGACCATGTCGAGAACGTTACCGCCCTGAATGAGAATGCTGTTCATAAGTTGTTTTTTAAGGGAATCAAAATTGGATAGCATCGATTATTCCACAAGGCGCAAGAGTTTCGGTTAAAAAGGAACCCATTGCTTCTTGAAAAAATGATCCGCTGTCATGTCTGTCACACCTCCTGAAAGTCCGCGCGTTCGGCGTACACCGCATCGTCCTTCGTTTGACCCGAAGACCCAGCCTTGGGTGCCGTCTTCTTTAAAGTTCGGTGCAGTGCCTGCGCAACACCTCAACCCCATTTGGTTACGTGAGGTGTTGTCTCAAAATATCGAGCGCCCACTCGATATCCCCAATGAGTCGCTCAGGCGCTTTCCGGGACGCGAGGGTACACCTGTTGAGGCGGCGGTCTTGGTGCCGATTGTGATGCGTCCTGAGGGGTTGACCGTGCTGTTAACCCAGCGCTCTGCGCACTTAAATGATCACGCAGGGCAGGTGAGTTTTCCGGGCGGGCGTTGTGAGGCCAGTGATGCCGATGTGCAGGATACGGCCTTGCGCGAAACTGAAGAAGAAACGGGCTTGCTGCGCGAGCACATTGAATGCCTCGGCGGCTTGCCTCGATATCTTACGGGCTCAGGGTTCGCCATCAATCCGGTCACAGCCTTGGTGCGTCCCGGTTTCACTCTCGCACCTGATGCTTTTGAGGTGGCAGAGGTTTTTGAAGTGCCGTTAACTTTTTTGACGAATCCGGCGAACTATCGGTTTCATCAAGCGCAGCTACCCGATGGTGGTTTGCGACAATATTATTCAGTGCCCTATAACCAGTTTTTTATCTGGGGTGCAACCGCAGCGATGTTGCTAGGGATGTGCCAGGTGTTATCTGAGGCTGCTTCCAGCTAAGCACTTAATACGTATCGTGAGCGGCTTTTGCTTCAACAAGCCTCACATACAACGCATGACGCCCCGCATCGATTTCGTTTCGCGCTAACGCAGCGAGCACGCCGCAGTTTGGCTCACGTTGGTGCGTACAGTTATAAAAACGACACTCGGGGATATGTGCATCAAACTCCGGAAACCCGCGTTCAATCTCTTCGCGATCGAGATGTAACAGGCCAAAGCCCTGAAAACCGGGTGAATCAATCAAGTCTCCACCGGCTTCGGGCAGGTGATAGAGGCGAGTGCTGGTTGTGGTGTGCTTACCCGCACCAAGCGCAACAGAATGTTCGCGGGTTGCGGCCAAGGCAAGCGGAACGAGCGTATTGAGCAAAGTCGATTTGCCCATTGCACTTTGCCCCAAAAGTAATGAGGTCTGCCCAGTGAGCAAGGGCAAGATGGTTGACATCACACGTGCCGTATCTTTTGCGCAAATATCAATGATTTGTACGCCTAGTTTGTAAAACGGAGCGAGCTTTGCGCGCGCAGCAGGCAGGCCGTCTACCAGATCAACCTTGTTGAGCAAGATAATGGGTGTGATACCTGCCGACCAAGCCCCTGCCAGAGCACGGCCCAGCAAGTCATCAGAAAACGCTGGGGCAACTGCGATGACGATTAAGAGTTGATCGACGTTGGCCGCAAACTGTTTGCTGCGTGCTTCGTCGGACCTGAACAATAAATTTTTGCGAGGTAACACAGACTCGAGCGAGCCTTCATCAAGACCTTGACGCGTGATCTCAACATAATCGCCCACGGTTGCATCATTTTTTTTACCGCGCGGAAAGCACTTAATCAAGGACTGGTCTTGCAACTCGACCGTGTAGTGTCGGCCATGCGCCGCGATCACACGTCCTTGCGTGCGTTCAGTCATGACGCAAGCAAGTGGCGGATACGAATCGACACCGGAGGATGACTGTCATAAAACGCTGAGTGAATCGGATCAGGGGTGAGGGTCGAGGCGTTGTCGTCAACAAGCTTGACCAAGGCGGACACCAATTGTTCTGCTGAACTTTGCTGTGTGGCGAAGTGATCGGCCTGAAATTCGTCCTTGCGCGAGAACCAGCTAAAAAGCGGGGTGAGCGCAAAGGTGAATACCGGGATCACCATAAAAAACAGCAATAAAGCCATGGCGTCGTTACGTCCACCCAATTGAGGGATGACGCCCAGATCGGTATAGAACCAGGCTTGTTGTGCGATCCAGCCAAGGATGGCCAAGAAAAACAAGGCGCCAGCGAAACTAAATACCAGGCGCTTCAAAATATGCTTGTGCTTAAAGTGACCGAGTTCATGGGCCAGAACTGCAATGATTTCGTCGGGTGTTAGGCGTGACAACAGCGTGTCAAAGAATACGATTCGACGGGCCTTACCAAAGCCTGTGAAGTACGCGTTGCCGTGCGCTGAGCGTTTGGAGCCATCCATAACAAACAGCCCGTTGAGTGCAAACCCGCAACGGTCGGCGAGGGCGCGAATGCTCGAGGCTAGGGTTTCGTCGCTCAGAGGCGTGAACTTATTAAAAAACGGTGCGATCCAAGTCGGAAAAATAAATAAAACGAGCAGATTAAAAGCCGACCACAGCCCCCATGCCCAGAGCCACCAATAATTGCCTGCTTCGGCCATGAGCCACAAGATTGCCGCGATTAAAGGCAAGCCAAGTGCAGCACCTAGCGCGAGGCCTTTAACCATGTCACTGATGAATAACCCGGGTGTCATGCGGTTAAAGCCAAATTTGGCTTCGAGTTTGAATTGTCGGTAAATAGAAAAAGGCATGCCAATGACGCCAAGTAAAACACTGACAACGACGATGAGTAAGACTTGACGTAACAAATCGTGGGTCGTAAGTGAGCTGACCCAGAGATCGATTGTTTGCAGCCCGCCTAATAACGTTAATCCCACCAACACTGCCGCATCAAAGACCCCTTCAAGCATGCCTAAGCGCACACGCGCTGTGGTGTAGTCGGCGGCCTTTTGGTGACTGGCTAAACTGATGCGCGAGGCGAACTCGGCAGGTACCTCGGCACGGTGTGCAAGAACGTTGCGAATTTGACGATTTGCCAGCCAAAGGCGCACGCCAACGGTGGCGAGCAGAAAAACAACAAATAAGAGTGTCAGCATAAGACCCATCGGCTGCGAGGCCGTATATGAGAAAATCACGGTTTAACTGGATGGATTATATGGCCAACACTCGCGCGCAGGCTGCCACAAAGCAAACTGCCAAAACCCACCCAAATGAATTTCGCCTGGTTTGGCTCGATATGGAAATGACGGGCCTGGATCCCAACAAAGAACGCATTATTGAAGTGGCGGTGGTCATTACCGAGCCCGATCTAACGGTGGTGGCTGAAGGGCCAGTGCTGGTGGTGCACCAGCCCGATAGCTTGTTGGATGCAATGGATAGCTGGAACAAATCCACCCACGGCAAAAGTGGTTTAACAGATCGCGTGAAAGCCTCTACCTTGACAGAGGCGCAGGCCGAAGACCAGTTGATTGCATTTATGGCTCAATATGTGCCGGCGGGTAAATCACCTTTGTGCGGCAATACCGTCAGCCAAGACCGCCGGTTTATGTTTAATTACATGCCTAAACTTGAGCAGTTTTTTCATTACCGAACGATTGACGTCAGCACGCTGAAAGAACTCGCGCGGCGCTGGAAACCAGAGTTACTCAAAGGTTTTGAAAAACACAGCAAACATCAAGCCTTGGCTGATATTTATGAATCGATCGACGAACTGAAGTATTACCGCGAGACGTTCATCAAGCTATAGCCTAGCGCTAGCGTGCACTGCAGCCAGTTTTTTTCGAATAATCAGTCGGTACCACGTGTGAAGTAAGAGCGTTGAGGTGGCCAAACCGATTGTGGCCATCAACCACATGCTGCCAGCGCCGATGGGTGAACCCGCCAATAACTGGTCATGTATAGGTTCGATCCAGCCTTTGCCTGGACCAAAGCCCAGCCACCACCCGCCTAGCAAGCCAACGATCATGAGGGCAAAGGTTTGCAGCAGCATCGGAATAAACGCGATCTTGTGCGCGCGTAACAGGTAGCTGTTGATGCACTGCATGGCGTCAACCAGATGAAAGAAAGGCAACAGAACGAGTAGCGAAAGGGCTACGCTCGCAACGGCCGGATTGTTGGTGTAGGCCGAAACGATGAGTTCGCGGCCAAAGTAAAGGCCAAGCGCAGTGATGACCGCACCACTTAAACCCACGACTAAACCCATCATGCTGGTGCGGTGGGCCTGCGCCATTTGGCGTGCACCAATTGCTTGGGCTGTGAGAGCGGCTGTTGCCACCCCGATCGACATCGGCATCATGTAGGCCAGGGCTGCAAGATTAGACATCACCTGATGTCCGCCAATGGCAGCGATCCCTTCTTGGGCGACCAGCAAAGACATGAACGTAAAGGCGCAGACCTCGACGAGGTACGAGCCACCCATGGGCAGACCAAGCTTGAGGATAGCGCCAATGCTTTTCAGGTTAGGTACACCAAGCGTGAGATGAAACTGTCGGTAAAAGGGGTTGCGCAGTACGATCCAGAGGCCGATAGAAAGCGTGATCCAAAACACCACGGCGGACGAAATGCCCGCGCCCGTAGCGCCCAAAGCGGGAAGCCCCCAATTACCAAAAATAAGCAACCAATTGAAAAACGCTTTGAGCGTAATGCCAATGAGATTAATGCTCATGACAAGCTTTGGTCGCGAGACGGCGTTCGCTAAACCATAAATCGTGCGAAACATCAGTGCGGCCGGTAGACCGAACGTCAGTGCCCACAGATAATGATGAACGCTCGTGCGCACCTCGGGTGTAATCTCACCTGAAAAGCTCAGCCAAACATCTGGAAACAGCATCACCAGCGCGCCAAGAGCGGACAGCAGCAATGACACCCAGACGCCTTGGCCCCAGAACTGCCCGACTTGTTTGAGGTCACCCGCGCCAAAGAGTTGTGCCTGGATGGGTATCAAGGCGTTCATCACACCCATCAAACCAACAAACACTGAGATATAGATGGCGATTGAAAGCGCCATTGTTGCAAGATCGACTGGGCTGGCGTGGCCAGTCATGGCCGTATCCAGTACGCCAAAGGCGATGCCTGCCCATGAACTGATCAACACCGGCCAGGACTGCTTCAGGATTGCCAGTAAGGTGACCTTAAAGGACTGGGTCGTCAAACTCAAAGCAGTCATTTATTAGGGATTCGCAGTAGGCGATAACGATCGTAGCGATCTGCGCCGCGTGACCCTTGCCACAATACTATCGCAACGTCGCTATAGCCCGTGGAGCCTTCTTCGAGTTGTTTAAGAGTCGTTTGCTGCAAGACAAAGGGGCAGCGCGACTCGTAGGTAAAAGTGATGCCCTCGAACACATACAGCGAGGCCCGTGGCCCAAGCGATAAGCCCT
>CALQNE010000177.1 GCA_943331855.1 Bordetella parapertussis | reverse complement strand
CCACAGTGGCCTTGATTCATGGCGGCTGTTTTGGCGGCGGAACAGGGCTGGCTTCGGTCTGCGACATCGTGGTGGCTGCTGACAATGCAATCTTTGCGATTACTGAAGCTCGCTGGGGATTGATCGCTGGGATTATCTTGCCACAACTGTGCAAAGCCATGGGTGTGCGTAACGTACGCCGCTACGCGTTAACGTGCGAACGCTTTGGACCTGACGTGGCGCTGCGGATGGGGTTTGTCCACGAAGTGTGTAAAGCCGAAGAGCTTCGAGCGACCGGTGAGCGGATCGTGGATGGATTGTTGATGAATTCGCCAAGCGCGGTGTCTGCGACAAAGCTGCGCACGTTGGCAGTTTCAGATTCTTTGCTTGACGACGATTTGTTCGCAGACTTAGTACGCGAGCACTCTGAACTGCGTCAAAAAAGCGATGCGGCAGAGGGCACCGCTTCATTTTTAGAAAAACGATTGCCCTCCTGGTACCCCGCGAAATGATGGACGAAAGTCTTGGCTAAGTCATGAGATTAAGTGCAGGCGGCGTAGATCGCTTTTTCGTAGTTTGTAAATAGGCCGAGCGCGTGGGGGTCGACAAAGGGCAATACTTGCATCAGGATGACGCCCGTTAAATCTTTTTTCGGATCGATCCAGAAGAACGCATTAGGCAGGCCCGCCCAAGCAAGGCTGCCAGCCGAGCGGCCGGTCGGCGCCAGTTGTTCATTAATCATGAACGTCAGGCCCCAAGATTTTTCGACGCCCGTGAAAAACTCTGCATCGAGCGAAGCGGCTTTATTCTGCGTGCGCAAAAGATTAACTCTTAGGGGTCCCATCGCGTTTTTTGACATCAGGGCGATGGTTTCGGGCTTGAGGAGTTGATGTCCATTGCCGCGTCCACGATTCAGGATCATACGGGTAAAGCGCAGATAGTCGCCAGCGGTCGAATACAAACCACCACCGCCCGGGTCAAACTCGGTTTCTTGCGGGACTTCAAAGGGGGTTGTGCTCAATACACCCGTTGCAGGATCGCGCTGATGTACTGTCGCCAAGCGTGCACGCATACTAGGCGATATTCGAAAGCCGGTGCTCTGCATGCCAAGCGGCTCTGTGATGTTCTTTTGAATATATTCACCCAGACGCATGCCGCTGGCGGCGGCAACCAATTGGCCAGCCCAGTCGATATTGATCCCGTATTCCCAGCGCTCGCCTGGCTCAAAGGTCAGCGGTACAGAAAGGGCAATTTTTTTTCCAGAACCTGCGCGAGGCAAATTCATTGTTTTCAGATAGCGGGCAGAGTCGGCATTCCAGATATCAGACGTAAAGCCTGCGGTGTGCGTGAGTAATTGACGCAGGGTGATCTGAGACGTTGGGGCACGTAGCAAAGGTTGTCCGTTTGTATCCCAACCTGTTAGAAGTTTGACCTCTGCAAGTTCGGGCAAGATCTTTGCGGCGGGCTCATCGAGCGTCAACTTGCCTTGCTCAACTAATTGCATGGCTGCAGCACCCACGATTGGCTTAGTCATCGAGGCGAGCCAGAATACGGTGTCCGGTGTCATTGGGACGCCTTTGCCCAGCGCGCGCTCACCAAAGGCGGCTTCGTACACGGTGCCCTCTGCAGAGCTGGCTGCGGCAACGACCCCAGGAATATGGCCTGCACCAACCGCCTGCTGCAAAAGCGCATCTGCGACGGATTTAAGTCTTGAAGTATCGATTGAGGTCGTCATCGTTTAAAACGCAATATAAATAGATGAGCACTGCCTGGTGCAGAGTAAAACGCGGCTGTCTCTATTTATACCCGATTGTCTGACTAAGGTCGGTACACCGCGAGGCGTATAAAATGACTCCCTATGAGACAAGCTAACCGACGTTCAACTGAATTCAAGCACGACCCCGATCAGCCAGTAGCCAAACGCCAATTAGGTGACTGGCGCGTGATCCGTGATTTGTTGCCCTATCTCTTGGCTTACCGCTATCGGGTGCTGCTTGCCATTGCCTGTTTGCTCGCGGCCAAGTTTGCGAACTTAGGGATCCCGATCTTACTCAAGACGCTGATCGATGATCTGGATGCACATCAGCGCGTTTCAACCGCCTTATTGGTTGTGCCGCTCGGCTTGATCGCTGGGTATGGCTTGCTCAGGTTTTCGGCCTCACTTTTTACTGAGCTGCGAGAGCTATTGTTTTCGCGGGTGACGCAACATGCGGTGAGGCAGATTGCGCTTGAGGTCTTTCAGCATCTTCATGCCTTGTCTCTGCGTTTTCATTTGTCGCGGCAAACAGGTGGGGTGAGCCGTGATATTGAGCGCGGGACCCGCGCGATTCAATCGCTGGTGTCGTACTCGCTGTATAGCATCGTGCCCACACTCATTGAGTTTGTATTGGTGCTTGGCTATTTTGCGTACAGCTACAACATCTGGTTTGCAGCGATCACCCTTTGTGCGTTGATTGTTTACATTGCGTTCACCATTGTTGTCACTGAATGGCGTACGCATTTGCGTCGCACGATGAATGATATGGATTCGCGCGCGAATCAAAAGGCCATCGATTCACTCTTGAATTTTGAAACGGTTAAATATTTTGGTAACGAATCGTTTGAGGCCGGGCGTTACGATGAAAATCTGATTCGCTATCAGGCGGCAGCGATCAAGTCGCAAAAATCGCTATCGTTGCTCAATGTGGGTCAGCAGTTCATTATCGGCGTGGGCTTGGTGCTGATTTTATGGCGCTCAACCGTCGGGGTTGCCGATGGCTCGATGACGCTAGGCGATTTGGTTTTAGTGAACACACTCATGATTCAACTTTATATTCCGTTGAATTTTTTAGGTGTGATTTATCGTGAAATCAAGCAATCGTTGACCGACCTCGACCGTATGTTTACGTTGCTGATGGCCGATCGAGAAATCGCCGACGATCCTGGTGCCCCTGCGCTTACGATTGCGGATCAGACGCAAGGTCCTGAGGTACGTTTTCAAAACGTGAATTGTCATTACGAATCAAATCGCACGATTTTGCACGACTTAAGCTTTACTATCCCGGCGGGCACCATCACTGCAGTCGTTGGTCGTAGTGGCGCGGGTAAAAGCACACTGGCACGACTGTTGTTTCGCTTTTACGATGTCCAGGCAGGTCAGATCTTGCTCGACAGTCAGGATATCCGACGGGTCAGGCAGTCTAGTTTGCGACAGTCGATCGGTATCGTGCCGCAAGATACTGTGCTGTTTAACGACACCATCGCCTATAACATTGCCTATGGTCGCCCGGGCGCCTCTGAAGCTGATATTCAGAGCGCTGCACGCGCGGCTCAGATGGATCAGTTTATTGCCCACTTGCCAGAGGGCTATCAAACACAAGTCGGTGAGCGTGGGTTGAAGTTGTCGGGCGGTGAAAAACAGAGAGTCGCGATCGCACGGACTTTGCTGAAAAAGCCCGCAATGCTGATTTTTGATGAGGCGACTTCGGCGTTAGATTCAAAAACAGAGCGCGCCCTGCAAGAAGAGTTGACCGGCCTGGCGCGTAACCATACAACGCTGATCATTGCCCACCGGCTATCGACGATTGTGCATGCCGATCAAATTTTAGTGATGGATCAAGGTCGCATTATCGAGCGTGGCAACCACGCCGACCTGATTGCGCTGCAAGGCGCTTATGCACAAATGTGGAACATGCAAAAGCGCCAAGAAGATCAGGTATAAAGCGGCGGCGAGGCCGCTGTGATGTTTACCGAATTTCGAAGCCCATTGAGCGCAGGGTTTCCATTAGTGTGTGTCGTCCTCCCATCGCTTCAGGGCCGCGTACCCGATTAAGCGTGTGCAGGTCCCAAGGCCCGAGCGGCGTCATTTTTTGCTCAGCGTAGAAGGTGTCCATCGTGTCGTTGTAAGCCTTGACTGCTTCTTTGTAGGCTTCAGGTTGATATGTTTCTTGATGCAAAATGGCGGATTGTGGAAGGCGTGGCTTCACCGCGGTGGTTAATGAGGGCTCAGCATAACCAATGCACATCCCGAAAGTCGCAAAGCTCATGGGCGGTAAATTAAGTTCTTTAGCGACCGCTTTGGGGTCGTTACGAATCGCGCCGATGTAGACCATGCCAAGATTCATCGACTCGGCGGCTACGGCTGCGTTCTGTGCTGCCAGTGCGGAGTCGATTGCGCCGACCAGCAACATTTCAAGATAATTCAGGCTTTCGTGTGGTTTTTGACGTTCGTTGCCTAAGGCTTTTAGGCGGGCCAAGTCAGCCACCCACACTAAAAAGAGCGGACAGGCGCGAACAAACTCTTGATTATTGGCAATTTTGGCTAAACGATCTTTGCGCCCTGGGTCTGTGACCGCGATGACGCTCCAGGTTTGCATGTTTGACGAGGTTGAGGCTGATTGTGCAGCTGCAACAAGCAGCTCTGCCGTATTAGCAGGAACGGGTTGCGACGTATAGGCGCGCACCGAGCGGTGCTGCAGCATGGTTTGGATAGTGGGATTCAAGGCGTCTAGAACGTCTGGGCTATGGCCGTAACGGGCCCGAAGCGAAGCTGAGAGTTCTTTAGAAATTGTTGTCATGGTTTATCCGTATGTCTCAAGTAATCACTTAAAAATACCATTCTATTTCAATCCAGTCGTGTTAGATTGATTGAAAAATACACAGACTGAGGCAAACCTCTCTTTTTGGGTGCTCATGGCAGCCCATCAGTATGCCGACTAATTTTTTTGTCCTTCGACGATTATTATTGCTTTAGGAGACCGTTTGATGATGCAGGTTCAATTAACAGTAAACGGTGCAGCCGTCACGCTGAACGCCGCGCCGAATACCTTGCTGGTGCAAGCGCTGCGCGAACAACTCGTGCTGACGGGCACCCATGTGGGCTGTGATACCGCTCAATGTGGAGCCTGTACGGTCATTATGAATGGCAACGCCATCAAGTCGTGCAACGTGCTGCTGGCGCAGGCCGAGGGCGCTCAGATTTCAACCATTGAGGGCCTGGCTCAGGCTGATGGCACCATGCACCCTATGCAGGCTGCATTTAAAGACTGCCATGGCTTGCAATGTGGCTACTGCACCCCTGGCATGGTGATGAATGCGGTGGATATTTGCCGTAAACACCCAAATCCCACCGAGCAGCAGATTCGTGAAAATCTCGAGGGCAACATTTGTCGTTGCACCGGATATCAAAATATTGTTAAGGCGGTGCAGCAAGGTGCTGCCGCCATGAAAGCTTAAGGAGGATGTCATGGGTGCAAATGAATTCGCAAAGCTTCCGCACATTGGGGAATCTGTTTTACGCAAAGAAGACTACCGGTTTTTGACCGGTGCTGGACAATACACGGATGACATCACGCTTGCGCGCATGGCGCATGCGGTGTTTGTGCGCTCGCCTCATGCGCATGCCAATATCAAAAGCGTCAATACCAAAGCGGCTAAAGCTGCGCCCGGCGTGATTGGTGTGCTTGACGGCAAAGATGTGGCAAACGACAAACTCAATGGCTTGCCCTGCGGTTGGTTGATTACCAGCACCGATGGCCAGCCCATGAAAGAGCCCCCCCATCCTGTGCTCGCGCATGACAAAGTACGTTATGTGGGTGATCACGTCGTCATGGTTGTCGCCGAAACGCTTGAGCAGGCAAAAAATGCTGCTGAGCTTGTCGAGGTGGATTATGAGCCTTTGCCCGCAGCGGTGGATGTGCGTGATGCAAACGGTGGCCCAGCGCTGCACGATATTGCGCCAGATAATCATTGCTACAAGTGGGCGATTGGCGATAAGAGCCTGGTTGATGAGGCCTTTACTAAAGCAGCACACATCACCAAACTTGATCTGATTAATAATCGACTTGTTCCGAACGCCATGGAGCCACGCGCTGCGATTGGTTCATATAGTCGCGCCAATGATGATTACACGCTGTATGTCTCTAATCAAAATCCTCACGTTGAACGGTTATTGATGACCGCGTTTGTGATGGGTTTGCCCGAACATAAAGTGCGCGTCATTGCGCCCGATGTTGGTGGCGGCTTTGGTTCGAAAATTTATTTATATGCTGAAGATGTTTGTTTGACTTGGGCGTCGAAAAAACTCAATCGCAATATCAAATGGGTGTGCGAACGCGGCGAAGCCTTTTTGTCTGACGCGCACGGCCGTGATCATTCTAGTCACGCCGAATTGGCTTTAGATAAAGATGGAAAATTTTTAGCATTGCGTGTCCATACAGATGCGAATCTGGGTGCGTATTTGTCGACTTTCTCAACCTGTGTGCCAACAATCTTGTACGCGACTTTGCTGGCCGGGCAATACACGACACCGTTGGTTTATGCTGAAGTAGACGCCTGGTTCACCAACACGGCACCGGTTGATGCGTATCGTGGTGCCGGCCGCCCAGAAGCCACATATTTGCTCGAGCGTATTGTCAGTCGTGCCGCGTTTGAACTCGGGTTGCCGCAAGACGAAATCCGTCGTCGTAATTTCATTACAACGTTTCCTTATCAGACACCCGTCGCGTTGCAATACGATATCGGCGATTATGTTGCCTGTATGGATGCGTCACAAAAACTCGCGGATGTTGCAGGTTTTAAAGCCCGTCAAGCCGCAAGCAAGTCGCAAGGCAAACTGCGTGGCATTGGCTATTCAAGCTATATCGAGGCGTGTGGTTTGGCACCAAGCAATATTGCGGGCGCTTTGGGCGCACGTGCAGGCTTGTTTGAATGCGGAGAGGTTCGCGTGCATCCCACGGGCAGTGTGACTGTATTTACAGGTTCGCATAGCCATGGCCAGGGACACGAAACGACGTTTGCGCAAGTGGTGGCCTCGCGCTTAGGGATCTCGGTCGATGCTGTGGATATTGTGCACGGAGATACGGGCCGCGTGCCGTTTGGCATGGGCACCTATGGATCGCGTTCAATTTCGGTTGGCGGCGCTGCCATCATGAAGGCGCTCGATAAAATTGAAGCGAAAGCCAAAAAGATTGCGGCTCATCTGATGGAAGCCTCGGATACGGATATCGACTTCGCAAACGGTGAGTTCACTGTGCGTGGTACCGATAAGAAAATCCCGTTTGGCACTGTGGCCCTGACAGCCTACGTTCCACACAACTATCCACTTGAGACGCTCGAGCCTGGGTTAAATGAAACTGCGTTTTACGATCCAACCAACTTTACCTTTCCCTCGGGCACCTACATTGCTGAAGTCGAGATCGATCCTGAAACGGGTACGGTTCGACTCGATCGCTTCACCGCGGTCGATGACTTTGGCACAATCATCAATCCAATGATTGTCGAGGGACAGGTTCATGGTGGTCTGGTGCAAGGCATCGGGCAGGCGCTCATTGAAAACTGCGTCTACGATCGTGAAACCGGCCAGCTATTAACGGGTTCATTCATGGACTATG
>CALQNE010000176.1 GCA_943331855.1 Bordetella parapertussis | reverse complement strand
GTCACGATCTTCTCTGAGTGGAAATCAATCACCGGCGGCTTGGGTGGCATGATCGGGATTCCACGCCCTAAACTACTGGGCTACACCTTCAATGATGACACTGCATTTTTAGCGCTCGCGCTGGTGGTACTTGGCATCGTTGTCGGGATCACTGCGCTGCTGGTACGAGGCAGTTTTGGTCGAAGCCTGATGGCCATTCGCGATAGTGAATCGGCAGCGCAGACGTATGGCAAACATGTCAACGCCATCAAAACCCTTTCTGTCGCAGTGGCTGCCGGCCTCGCGGGTGTCGCCGGCTCGCTCTATGCTTTTTACATTAGCTTTATTAATGTCGAGAGTTTCATGCTTGAAACCTCAATCCTGTTAATGGCGATGGTCATCATTGGCGGCACAGGTACACTATTCGGACCCATCGTAGGCGCGGCCCTCTTAATGTCGTTGCCAGCCGCCCTCACCTATTTACCCTTCCTACCACCCACTGAGCTCGGTTCAATTCAACAAATCATCTATGGCTTAGCCATGGTGTTACTGATGCTGTTTCGTCCAGGTGGTTTGGTCGGCGGTCGCAGCAAGGAGAAGTCAGCATGACGACTTCGGCAGTTGAGCAAGAAATCTTGCTGCAGATTCGAAATCTGAATAAAAACTTTGGTGGCTTGCAAGCGATTGACGACGTCACCATGGATTTACCGGCCGGAGTCATTACCACGCTGGTGGGCCCCAATGGCGCAGGCAAAACGACCTTGTTTAACCTGATCACCGGGCATTTAATCCCGAGCAGCGGTACCGTGCACTGGCTGGGCAAACCGCTTAAAGGTGTTGAGCCCTGGCAGGTTGCACGCCTGGGTATTGCTCGCACGTTTCAAGACCTGCGCCTTTATAACCAGATGACTGTCGAAGAAAACATCATGACCGTCATGGAGCGCGGAAGCTGGCTCTGGCAAGCCGGACGCAAAGCGGCCGAGCAGCGCGTGACCGAAATTCTGGCTGAAACACAATTGGCCGATAAACGTCACGAACGCGCCGTCGATCTTGCTTACGCCGAACGCAAATTTTTGAGTCTGGCGCGCATCATGGCGAGCCAAGCCAAGCTCTGGCTGCTCGACGAACCTGCCTCTGGCCTTGATCCGCGATCATTTGAGCGCTTTGTGACGCTGTTGCGAGATTATGCGAAACGCGGCATTACGATTTGCATCATCGAACACAATCTGGATATCGTGATTCAACTTTCAGACCGTGTTGCGTTTTTAGACCAAGGTAAATTGCTCGCCCAAGGCAGCTCAGAGGATATCTTGAAAGATCCGCACCTCGCCGCGATCTATTTTGGAGAACGCGCATGACCGCGGCTAATTTCATCGAAGCCAAAAACTTGCGCGTGGGCTATGGTGGCAGACCCGTGCTTGACAACTTTAATGTCAACCTTGGCTACAACGAAGTGCTTTGTTTGATTGGCCACAATGGTGCTGGAAAATCAACGTTATTGAAAGCACTTTTCGGTCTAGTCCCTTTAGCCGAAGGCACCATCACACTTGAAGGTAAAGCCGTCGACAAACCAGATCCACGTGGCATGAATGCCGCGAGCATCGCTCTTGTCCCCGAGGGCCGAGGTGTGTTTCCCGGATTAACAGTCGCCGAAATCATGCGACTTGGATTTTGGGCGAACGGCATCCCTAAGGGTGAGCAAGCTGCTCGCCTGGATTGGGTGATGAGCGTACTACCAATGATTAAAAAGTTTTATACCCAACGCGCGGGAACGCTTTCAGGCGGACAACAGCAAATGGTGTCGCTGGGTCGCGCACTGCTAGGTCAGCCTCGTTGCTTGCTGCTGGATGAGCCCTCAATTGGTTTGGCGCCAAAATTATTTCAAGACTTGGCGGGCCCCTTAAGAGCCCTACAACAAGAACGCAAAATGTCGATTCTGATTGTTGAACAGAACATTCGCGAAGCATTGAAAATCTCAGATCGCGTGATTGTCATGAAATCCGGTCAACTCATTCGCGAGGGCACGCCAGAAGCCTTCAGCAATAACGCAGACCTGATGGAACTGTATTGACATGGTGCAGTCGTACGCGTTGGATTCAGTCTATCAGCACCATTTAAGTCAAACGCCCAACGAGATCATGCTGATTCAAGACGATCAGCAAATCTCTTACCTTCAGTTTGAGCAACTCGTACAAGACACCGAAGCCTGGTTCACTGAGCAAGGCATTCAAACCGGCGATCGCGTTGCGGTCTGGCTCATTAACCGAGTTGAATGGTTAGCCATTTTTTTTGCGCTGGCACGTTTAGGTGCAACACTGGTGGCAGTCAATACAAAATATCGTGCCCACGAAGTGCATTATATTTTGACCAACTCACAGGCAAATTTTTTAATCCTTCAGCTCAATTTTCGAAAGATTGATTTTGCCGAGGTGATACAAGACGTTGATGCAAGTAATCTAGTCCATCTTAAAAAAATCATGATGGTCGACGCAGACGAACAGACGCCCGCGCAGCTCTTGAACCGCCCTGTTACGCGGTTTGTGCCGAAGCTCAAAAACGCAACAAGCGCGACACGCAACGATCTGCAAAGTCAACCTCGTCAATCAGACGCTAAGCTTGCCGATCTACCCGTTATTTTTTTTACAACATCGGGTACGACAAAGGGTCCAAAACTGGTCGTGCATACCCAAAGAACCCTCAGCGAGCACGCAAGACATGTTGCGCAGAGCTATCACTTTGGCGAACCTGATGACATCTTACTGACTGCGCTTCCTTTTTGCGGAGTGTACGGTTTAAATAGTACGCTCGCGACCATCACCGCAAAAATGCCTGTTGTTCTGATGGATTTTTTTGATGTCGCTTCAGCGAGTCAATTAATTCGACAATATCAAATCACGCATATCTTTGGCAGCGACGAAATGCTTCGACGCTTTGTTGAACAGAATCCCGAGCCTGTTGCGTTTCCCTCACTTAAGCTCTTTGGCTTTGCCGCCTTCAGCGCACGCTTTATCGAACTCGCTCAAACACTCGCGCCTCGCGGTTATCCCATGCGTGGGCTGTATGGCTCAAGCGAAGTACATGCCCTGTTCTCTGCGCAACAGCCCTCATTACCACTTGAAGAGCGTGCGCTAGGCGGCGGCACCCCAGCAGCCGGCGCACTGGCCCACGTTCGTGTACGCGATCCTGACAGCCAAGCGCTGTGCGCCCCGGGCATATCTGGCGAGATTGAAATCTATTCGCCCACCCTCTTCAAAGGCTATTACAACAATCCAGAAGCCACGGCCCACGCCTTTACCCAAGACGGTTATTTCAAAACCGGGGATCTCGGTTATTTACGTGACGATGGCAGCTTCGTCTATCAATCGCGCATGGGTGACACGATGCGACTCGGCGGCTTCTTAGTCGATCCAACCGAAATCGAACACGTTTTAGCCGATCAACCCGAAATCGAAAGTGCCCAAGTCGTTGGGATCGAGATCAACGGCCAACCCCGCGCAGTCGCTTTTGCAATCGCCACAAACAAACAAACGATCCCAGACGCGACTGCAATACTCAAAAGCATCTCAACAACACTCGCCGCCTTTAAAATCCCCGCACACCTTTGGTTCGTCAACGAATTCCCAACTACCGCCAGCGCCAACGGCCAAAAGTTTCAACGCGTCAAACTCAGAGAGCTCGCGGCAGAAAAATTACGCTAGCTCTGGCGTACCCCCTAAGCCGCCACCACCGGAATCCCAGCAATCCGCGAAGACCATTCTTTAGGCCCGGTCGTATGCACCGATGTACCAGTCGAATCTACCGCCACCGTCACAGGCATGTCGACCACATCAAATTCATAGATCGCCTCCATCCCCAGATCAGCAAAGCCAATCACTTTAGCGCCTTTGATCGCCTTAGACACCAAGTATGCCGCACCACCCACCGCCATCAAGTAGGCCGACTTGTGCTTGCGAATAGATTCAATTGTGGCAGCGCCACGCTCAGACTTACCGATCATGACAAACAAACCTGTTTGCTCAAGCATCATGTCAGTGAACTTGTCCATCCGGGTCGAGGTGGTTGGACCGGCAGGGCCAACGACTTCGTCACCCACTGGATCAACCGGCCCAACATAGTAAATTGCCTTGCCATGAAAATCGACCGGCAACTTTTCACCCTTGGCCAACATGTCTTGAATACGCTTGTGCGCCGCATCCCGGCCCGTCAGCATTTTTCCGTTTAATAATAACGTTTGACCAGGCTTCCAGCTTGCGACTTCTTCGCGCGTAAGCTTGTTCAAATCAACCTGACGAGACGACTTATAGTTTGGCGCCCAATTGACATCAGGCCAGTCAGACAAAGACGGACGATGCAGGTGTGCAGGCCCAGAGCCATCCAACTCAAAGTGTGCATGACGTGTTGCCGCACAATTTGGAATCATCGCAACCGGAAACGACGCAGCGTGCGTGGCAAAGGTTTTGATTTTGACATCAAGCACGGTCGTTAAACCGCCTAAGCCCTGAGCCCCAATCCCCAAGGCATTGACCTTTTGATAGAGCTCAATTCGCAACTCTTCGATTTTGTTACTTGGCCCACGCTCAAGTAACTCATACATATCCAGATCTTCCATTAACGACTGCTTGGCCATCAGCACCGCTTTTTCAGCCGTTCCTCCAACGCCAATGCCCAACATGCCCGGTGGACACCAGCCCGCGCCCATTGTTGGCACTGTCTTGAGCACCCAGTCAACAATCGAATCATTGGGGTTCAACATCGCCAGCTTCGACTTATTTTCAGAGCCACCGCCCTTAGAGGCGATCTGCACCTCAACTTTATTACCCTGCACCAACTCAACATTCACGATACAGGGCGTATTGTCTTTTGTATTTTTACGCAAAAAAATTGGGTCATCCAACACCGAGGCGCGCAGAGGATTTTCGGGGTTCAAGTATCCACGACGCACACCCTCGTCACACAGCTCTTGAATGTTTTTCTTGGTATTAAAACGAACATCCATTCCGATTTTCAAGAAGACATTGACGATGCCAGTATCCTGACAAATCGGACGACGACCTTCGGCACTCATGCGTGAGTTGGTCAAAATTTGTGCCATGGCATCTTTGGCCGCAGGGCTTTCTTCACGCTCGTACGCTCGCGCTAAATGCTTGATGTAATCAGCCGGATGGTAGTAGCTGATGAATTGAATCGCATCTGCGATCGAGGAAACGAAGTCTTCTTCTTGAATCATGACCGACATAGAGATACCTGCTATGAAAAGGATCGAATAAAAAATTAGGCCAATACCCACGCGTATGCACGGTTTTTACGGCTAAAGAAGCATTTTCGCAGATTCTCAGGGCAAGCTTGAACCCCTCAACCACGGCCTAGCCTAAATCATAGGCGATTCATCAAAGAACTTCGCCCAGAACGCCACGACTCGACCAAAAGGCACACTTGGTGTCAGCCAGCCACCACCAAGGGCTGCGCACGGTAAAATAACGGATTAAATAGCCTTGGCCGCGTTCAAACCTTCATGCTTACTTTTCAGCAAATTATTCTGCGTCTGCAAGAGTACTGGGATCTTCAGGGCTGTGCCCTGCTTCAACCCATCGACATGGAGGTCGGTGCCGGCACTTCACACACAGCAACCTTTTTGCGCGCGATTGGGCCTGAGCCCTGGCGGGCAGCCTACGTGCAGCCCTCGCGACGCCCAAAAGATGGGCGCTACGGCGAAAACCCAAATCGTCTACAGCACTACTATCAATACCAAGTAGTTCTTAAGCCTGCGCCACCAAATATCCTGGATTTATATATCGGCTCGCTTGAAGCCCTTGGTATTCGACCCACTGAACACGATATCCGTTTTGTTGAGGATGACTGGGAGAACCCCACCCTGGGTGCCTGGGGACTAGGCTGGGAAGTTTGGCTCAATGGAATGGAAGTCACACAATTCACGTATTTTCAACAGGTTGGCGGCCTGGATTGCACGCCCACCACCGGTGAGATCACCTACGGCCTAGAGCGCTTAGCCATGTACCTGCAAGGCGTCGAAAGCGTCTACGACCTGGTTTGGACCACTGGGCCAAACGGTTCGGTGCTCTATCGCGACGTTTTTCATCAAAACGAGGTTGAACAGTCAACCTATAACTTTGAACATTCTGACGCTGAAATGCTGTTCAGGCATTTCAGCGATCACGAAGCAAACGCGAAACGGCTCATTGAAATTCCGCTGGCGTTGCCCGCCTACGAAGCCACACTTAAAGCAGCACACACCTTCAACATGCTCGATGCACGCGGCGCCATCAGCGTCACCGAACGCGCTGCCTATATCGGCCGTATTCGCAATCTGTCTCGCGCTGTGGCACAAGCCTATTACGATGCACGCGAGGCACTCGGTTTTCCAATGCTCAGTAACCAAACTTCGCCCCTGCACAGCCCTACCTCAGGGGGCAAGCCATGACCCTCACCACTCGCCCGCTGCTCGTCGAGCTCTTCACAGAAGAGCTACCCCCAAAGGCCTTACCTAAACTGGGCCAAGCCTTCGCACAGGGCCTGCACGATGCGCTACATGCGCAGGGTCTGGTGACGACAGCAAGCACGATCACCTCTTTTGCCTCGCCGCGACGTCTCGCCGTACGTCTGTCGCACATACTCGCCGTCGCACCTGATCAAAGCTTTGCCGAAAAGCTCATGCCTGTCAAAATCGGGCTTGACGCTCAGGGGCAGGCTACACCGGCCTTACAAAAGAAACTCGCGGCCAAAGGCTGGGCCGACATGCAGGTCAGCGCGCTTGAGCGTGAATCCGATGGCAAGCAAGACTATCTCGTTGCCCGCGGTACAGCGCCGGGTGTCGCGTTAACAAACGCGCTGCAAGCTGCCATTGAAGCCTCGATTGCTGCCTTGCCCATTCCAAAGGTCATGAAATACCAATTAGCGGATGGCGTCACTTCCGTGAAGTTCGTGCGCCCCGCCCATGCCTTGATCACGCTTTTCGGCGACGAAGTCATCCCCGCCGACATTCTTGGCTTACACGCCGGACGCACGAGCTTCGGCCATCGCTTTCTTCATCCTGGCCCCATCACGATCACTTCCGCCGATCGTTACGAAGAACAGCTTGCACAAACCGGTCACGTTATCGCTTCGTTTGCTGCACGCCGAGAAAAAATCGCATCTTTATTAGCAACCCAGGCGCAGCTCTTGAACGCGACACTTGGGAAAGATCCTGAAGTGCACGCACTGCTTGACGAAGTGACCGCCTTGGTTGAAGCGCCAGCCGTTTATGTCGGCGCGTTTGAAGAGCGCTTCTTGCAAGTACCGCAAGAATGTCTGATCTTGACGATGCGTCTGAATCAAAAATATTTTCCACTCTTCAATCCAACAACGGGCGCGTTAACAAATCAATTTTTGATCGTGAGCAATATGCCCACCGATCATCC